>NZ_JAUBPT010000095.1:21342-31882 GCF_036700905.1 Microcoleus sp. S13_C3
GTTGAAGAGAAAAATCCGACTGTTTCGGAAATTCCCAATTCCGAGACGACTTCGGCTGAGACAGAAATCGAAAATTCTCCCGCAGTAGAAGACAAAAATCCGACTGTTTCCGAAATCCCCAATTCCCAGACTAATTCGACTGAAACAACAACCGAAAATTCCCCAGCGACAGAAACTCAAAACCCGACTGTTTCCGAAATTCCCAATTTCCCAACAAATCCTGTTGAGACAGAAATCGACTTCATCACAGGTGACAAAATCGAAACACCCGTCTTTTTCCAACCCGACAAACCAGAAATACCCGCAATACCCGCAGAATCTACAGACATTCTAACTGGGGAAAGTGAAAACATCTCCCCAACTCTTATCGATACCCCCGAAATTGCCAGCGAAACTGCTGAAAATTTCCTGCTAATTTCTCCCGAAGAAATTTCCCAACTGTGGGAAACTATCAACAGCATATTCGCCCAACAACTTCCTCACATTCCCGAAACAGAATCCAGCCAAAATCATCAACCATCCGCATCAGAATATATAGTTACCGACGCCCAAACTATTATTCCCGAAATTGCCGTCACTGAAAATCATCACTCACAACAATCGGAAAATATCACCGCCGACAGCGACAATCAGCCTCCAACAACCATCGATGAATATGTAAACCCCGACTTCGACTCCGAAAACATCGCCATTACTCCCGACATACCATCCGAGGAAAACAATCAGCCAGACAATTCACAAAATATCATCGCTGACTCCGAAATCGCAACTGCCACTGACAGCGATTCCGAAACAACCATCAACGAATACACAATCACCGACACAAAAACCCAACCAGAAATAACCCCCAACCTCCCCCAACAAAACCAACCATTAATCGGAATCATCGACACCGGCTTTGTCGCCAACAATCCCAACATCAACTACAGCCAAATCTTCCTCGGCAAAGACTTAATCGAGGGCGACAACAATCCCCTACTCCAACCAAACCAAGCAAACCAACACGGCGACACAATTTTAGAAATTATCAGCCACTCCAACAATCAAAGCGACACCAAAAAATCGACTCCGATTTGGTTGGGACGAGCCACTGGCAGTGGCAACTGGCATCAATCCCTGATAGAATTTGTAGACGCAGCCATTGCCTCAAAACAACCCAACGCCGTCGTTAACCTCAGCTTCGACTTAACCCAAATCAATCCCGACGGCACGCAAACCACACGGCACAAACTGACAGCAGCAGAACAATCAGCACTTAAATACGCCCTTGACAACAACATACTGATTGTAGCAGCGGCCGGTAATGAAGGAACTCTCATCTCTGCCCTCGGACAAGCCTCAACAGAATTCGACAACATCATCACCGTCGGCGCATCCTCTAACAACCACCGCGTCGCCTATTCCAGCTACGGAGGCGGTTTAGATATCCTAGCACCAACAAGCCTTACACAAACACCAGAACCATCAACAACTGCCACAAAACAAGGCACATCAATAGCAGCCGCTTTCGTCACAAACACCATCTCCCAAATGTGGGCAGCCAACCCATCCCTGAACCGCCAACAAATCAAAAACATCCTCCTAAAAACAGCAACAGATATTGACGTACCCTCATGGGACGAAAGGACAGGATACGGAATATTAAACCCAGAATTAGCAATAGCCACCGCCACAGAAACAATCCCCGCAATCCCAGTCTTGGCAGCTACCAAACACTTGACAAAACCCTTAATTGATGCCGATGCAAATCCCAGCAACACACCCAACAATACCCCATCCCAACCCTCAGAAAGAGCAACTGCAACCACAGCCCCAGGCACACCAAAGACTACCAGCACCTCAACCGGAAACAGTAATGAAGGCACTAGCTCTTATACCACAGAACTAGCGCCATATACAACCACCTCTACCAGTAGTTCCAACGGTACAACCACCACAAACACTCAAACAAATAGCAACTTCTCAAACACCGAATCAAGCTGGGATCAAAACGCCGTCCAAACCAACAGCAAGGGCAACTCTTTTAACGAATACACCAGCGATTCCAGCACAAATGCTGCTACCTACACCAGCAAAAACTTTTCCCAAAACTCAGTAGAAAACACAAATCAATCGCAGCAAAACTACAGCCGAGTTAAATACGAAGGCACTCGCAACGACCAAAGCTCATATCTTCAAAAATCCCGCTCTTCTAGCAATTATACCAGTCCCGAACAAACTACAAACACCACTGCCGACAGTTACCGAAACAGTTTTTCCCAATCAGACAGTCAATACGGAACCGACTATGCAATGAATAACGGCAACCGCCAAGACGATTGGGGTTCAAAATCAACTTCAAACACTCACTATACTAGCAGCACCGGAAGTTCTCTCAACAACAGTTCAACTCAAATTCAAGGCAAATCCGATTGGACGAATAGCAGCAATGGTAATAGTTCTCTAAACACTCACAGCGGGGAAGAAAGCCAAGTAAATCGCTCGAATTATGAGAGTAGCAGTAGCAGCGGTTTTTACAAAAATGGCAACAGCAGCGACAACTATTCAGTAATCAATTCAACTTGGGACAACACTACAACTGACGGCAAAACCGTCGGCAGTAACAGCCGCGATGTTTATGCGGAAGCCAATAGTAATACCAACAGCAGTTACGATGACGGCCAGTCAAAAAATACCAGCAATCAATCCACTTACACCGTCAATCAATCTCAAGAAACCAACAGCAGCAACGGCCCATCATACTGGCACAACAACCGCAATAACAATTATTCTGTAAGTCAAGGGAATGACACCCAAAGTTACCAAAACGGGCCGTCAACTAGCAGCCACAATCGGGATACTTATTCTCTCAGCAAGTCGAATTCTTCCAGCAGCAACAGTGAGGGGAAAGTTAGTTATAATTCCGAGCTTGAAAATTATTCAGAAAATCATGCTCAGTGGGAGAGCGAGTATAAAGCTGATACTTATACTACTCAAAGCAACAGCGACGAATCGACAATAACCGCTACCAAAAGTAACAGCAGCACCGAGGGCAACAATTCCACTTCATCTAGCAGTAGCGACACCTCAACCACGAGAAATTCACAGACAGTTACAACTTATAAAGATGGCCAAAGAACACAAAATGGCAGTTCGACTTACGAGAAATGGTCGAGTGAAAGCAGTTACGATAGTGACGGCGTAGCTAGTTCGGTGTCCAAGTATTCTAGCTGGAGTTCAAGTTACAGCAAGTCTTATTTTAAGGGAGGTTACAGTTGGACGGAAACTGTGAGCGGTTACGACTATGAATCGGTGACTAAAAGAGATGTCTATACGAGTAGTGGCAGCAGTTGGAGTTGGACTCGGAGCGGGACAGTATGGGATGATGGTCGAAATGATTGGAGTGAAAGTTGGTCGAAATATAGTTGGAAGGATGGGGAGTATGCGCCGGGTGAATCGGAGGTAACGAGGGGGTCATTTGACCCAGAAGGAACACAGACCCAGACGAATAATTTGCCGGAATTTGGGGAAGCGCCGCGGTTGAATAAGGCGCCGAAACAAGATGTGCCACCGGAAAAGGTGAAGCCTCCGAAGCCGAGTGATGATATTTGGCAGTTGCCGACTGTGATTTTTAAAGATGCTGCATCTAAAAATGCTTCTGAAGACAAGACTTTTTGGCTCCCAACTGATATTTACAAAGAGCTTGAGTCTCAGAAGGTAATTAATAGAGATGGCTATTTTAATGCAAGTAGCCCTAAGAACGAAAGCCCTTGGGACAAATTTTTGGCAAAATTGCGTAGATTTATCCAAAGGTTGTTGGAGCTATCTCAACAAGGCAAGCAAGCTGTTCTGGAATTTTTAGGCGCGCTTCTTTACTACTATCTCAAGAATAATGGGGCTTTACTTCAGCCTTTCACTGACCTTCTGATACCAGGAGGAGCACAAGCACGAGACAAACTGGAAAAACTCTTACAAAAGAGTCAAGCAGCTCAGGCAGGAAGGGCTACTGCTGATTTAATCGGAATTTTGCAAGGAATAGCGGAAATTTTGTTTGGAGCTGGTGGTAGTAAGTAGTAGGACACAATTAATTACACAAAAATTTGGGCTACAAGCCTTGTCTAGTAAAGAATCAGCAAAAAATCAGTGTGTAATTAATTCTGTCCAATTACTTATTGGAGGTGGTTTGACTGGAAACCCCGCGCTGGTTGCCGCAGGATTGGGAGCGCTAGCACATGGGATCAGCTTAGTGGGAGTTAGTGTCCAGGATCTCTCTAATCTGATTGTTCAGGTGCTTCAAAGTAATTCCGGTAATAATCCTTGGGATGATGTTCCCGATGAGGACTTGGAAGAATTTTTGAATCCAGCGTATGAGTATATCAATACTCGTTCATGGCATCCAGGTAGTGAGGCGACACCTGAAATTTCTGTAAAAAAACATTTTAGGGATCATGGTGCGGAAGTAGGTGCAAATAATGTGGAGGAATATATTCAGCTAGCAGAGGATTTTAAACAAGTAGTTCTGAATGATAAAACAACCCAAATACGCCGAATAAGTAGAGCTACCTCAAATGTTTCTAGGTACGAACTGGGAGATAAATACATAGATTTAGTAGATTTGGATCAAGGAAGATATGGTATAATATCTTTTGGAAAACTTTGGCATCGCTGATTGAATCAAGTGTTAATAGTAAGGATTCAGGTCACTGAACTCCTTGCTGGGCAAAGACTTTAGATATGGAGCTTGATACTAAATCAATCTCTATTCTCAATAAACCACGAAAAACTGTCACTTGTCCTCGTTTATTGACAATTAACCACGAAAGACAAAAACCCTTATTTTGCCCTAAAACCCTTGCCAGACAACCGTGGGAGCCGCAAGTTTTTAGACCTGAATCCTTACTGTTAATAGAATAAAGAGGTTTGTTGAAATATGGCGCTAGAACATAGATTTTTTTGCTTAAGAGAAGGAGAAGTCAGTTATGCAAAGTGCATGAATTATTATGAAAAGGAGTTTGAAGTTAGTATCCACGATGACATAATGCGGTACATGAATGATACCTTAATGTGGATACCGTGTACTCATCTTTCACTTCCCTATAAAAAGAAAACAAAGGGATTAGCGCTTTATGGTACTACAATTATTCACCAAGAAGATGGGGAAATGTTTTATCACGTAATCGATTCATGGTCTCGCTTATTTTCAAAAGCTCCTGATAAATTTCAGCTTGATGGAGGAATAATTATAGAAAGTGACAGAACGGTTTCTAGTCCACCCAAAGTTCATAATATCGAAGTTGAGCGAGACTTGCTTCTGGAAAAGCTGCAAATTTTGCTAAATTATGCCAATCAGGTGATTGAAGGTGAATTCTTTATTTTGCATCTAGGTATTTAGTGAGATTTGTACCATAAAATATCAGCTCCAGTTACGAGAGATGGTGGAGCGAAACAACAACCAAGTCTGACTTTTTAAATTGCGGACGATCGCACACCGGGTACAATTTCCTTTGAGTCGATCAACTTTACAAGCGAGTTGTTTTGTGCGCTCGCATGATTGTTGATAGTTTTATACCCCTCGGGCGATCGCACACCGGGTACAATTTCCTTTGAGTCGATGATCGGCCGGTCTGATTGAACAAACGGGCGTTCTCACTTTTTTACACGCTGCATGATCGATCCTGCAGGCGATCGATCGGCTTGAAAAAGCTGTTGTACGGGCGATCGTCGTGCGCTCTGATTTTTGTGTAACATCCTTCAGGGGATATCAGCACGCACCCCTGTCTGGCGTGCGATGACACGGCACTAATTCTTGGATGAACACGGATCTCGCCCCAATCTAGGATACAACGAGGCAAGAAAACCCGCCCTAGCTTGTAAACTAGGGATAACAGAATACGCAGGAAAGATTTATGCCGTCGGAAAACCAAGACTTGCTCAAAACTCAAACACCTAACAGTCCAAAATTGCCGGTTCCCTCAGATATTTTGTTGAGCTTGGTCGCCTTACCCATGCTGGGCGGGTTGGTGGTGGCTAAAGCTGCTGCTGAGTTTGTTGCGTCGATCGGCGTTGAAAGCGAAGAAGTCTTTCGGGGTTCGCGCCTTCCCGTACTCAACTTTCCTCAATCACAGGATTAGAAAGCCCAAGGAAGGATGCTGCAGCTAGAAGTTAATTTTTGTGACCCCGCCCAAAAACGGATACGGTGCCACGTACTCCTGTCGGGGAGAGATAAAAATTTTCGACCCTAGTTCAACATCCCAGATTGATCTTTGGAGTAAATCTAAAAGTGTTCGACTTAGCGCGACTCAACTGACTTCTGGCCGAACGTCTCACGCCGATCGTCTACAATCTCAAATCGCAAGTTAACTGACATGAAAGCTTGACAATAGGTACAATCCGTGCTGTAAGAATTAATCTTTCCTTATACTTTGTACATAAGTGCCTTCTACTTTCAAGGTTGCAATAAGTCTCAAATTTGACTGCAAACAAAAGTGTTTTAGGCGAAACTAAACCATACAATTTTCACAGACACCCGCAGCTATTGAGGAACAGCCCGATGAGTTCAGTCCTCCAGTCTTCAGAACAGGCTATTGATGCAACATCTATTTCCCATTTTCCCGCTTACTCCAAATCAGACCTGTTTCTGCGAAATCGCCTCAAAGTTGTAGAGGACTTGTGGGAATCGGTGCTGCGACAGGAGTGCGGGCAGGAATTGGTGGATTTGCTCCAACAAATGCGCTCGGTCAATTCCGCCGAGGGACAAGCCACTCACTTTCGCGAGTCGAATGTCGTACAGCTAATCGAAAAGCTCGACCTTAACGCCGCCATCCGCGCCGCTCGGGCTTTTGCGCTGTATTTTCAGTTGATCAACATTGTCGAACAGCACTACGAACAGCGAGACCAACAGCTAGCTTACGCTAGCAGCAACGATGCTGGTGGGCGGATGTTTTCTAAGCTACCAGGACAAGCAACGGATGCCCCCGATCGCCCCCGGCACAGGGAAGGCCCAAGCCCGGCCCAAACGCCTCTGAGCAGTGCAGACAGCAGCGAGACGATCGCCCGAGATGCCGGCACTTTTCACCAACTGTTCCCGATGCTGCTGCGCTTGAACGTGCCCAGCCAGCAAATCCAGCGGTTGATCGATCAGTTAGACATCCGCTTGGTATTCACCGCTCACCCGACAGAAATTGTCCGCCACACGATCCGCACCAAACAGCGGCGAATGGCGAAGATTCTCCAACAGCTAGACCAAGTTGACGAGAAATTTCAGGTGCTCGGAGCCGACTCTCAAAGCCCCTACCCGGTGTCTTGCTGGGAAGCAGCGGCTCTCCAAGAGCAACTGATGGAAGAAATTCGCCTCTGGTGGCGCACTGACGAACTGCACCAGTTCAAGCCGACTGTACTTGACGAGGTGGAATACACTCTCCACTACTTCGAGGAAGTTCTGTTTGATGCTATTCCCGAACTCTACCAGCGCTTAAAGCAAGCGCTCCACGCTTCTTATCCTTATCTGAAACCGCCGAGTTACAATTTTTGCAAGTTCGGTTCTTGGGTGGGCTCGGACAGGGACGGCAACCCTTCTGTTACTCCAAAAGTTACTTGGCAAACGGCTTGCTATCAGCGCCACTTAGTGCTAGAGAAGTACATCAGCGCGGTGAAGCGGCTGAACGAACTTTTGAGTTTGTCGCTGCACTGGAGCGACGTGCTGCCGGAATTGCTGGAATCTCTCGATCGCGACAAATCGGAATTCCCGGAGGTTTACGAGCAGTGGGCGATTCGCTATCGCCAAGAACCTTATCGGTTGAAGCTGGCCTACGTGCAGCAGCGACTGGAAAATACGCGCGATCGCAATTGGCGGCTCTACAAAGGAGACGAGTTGCAGCGGGAACGCGAAGCTTTGTCAGAACATCCCGGAATGACTGGCCTTTATCGATCGGGCGCTGAGTTTTTGACCGAGCTCAAGCTCATCGAGCACAATTTAGTGGAAACAGGTTTGAGCTGTCGGGACTTGGAAAATCTGCTCTGCCAAGTAGAAATTTACGGGTTTAATTTGGCTTACCTAGATATTCGCCAAGAGTCAACTGTACACTCGGACGCTTTAAGGGAAATTGCTGAATACTTGCAAATTTTGCCAAAGCCTTACAATCAAATGTCGGAATGCGATCGAATTATTTGGCTGGCAACGGAACTGCAAACTCGTCGCCCTTTAATTCCAGCAGAATTGCCCTTTTCTCCTAAAACTTGCGAGACGATCAATACCTTCCGAATATTGCGGCAAATGCAGCAGGAGTTTGGCCCGGAAATTTGCGAAACTTACGTCATCAGCATGAGCCACGATGTCAGCGATTTACTGGCGGTTTTGCTGTTAGCAAAAGAAGCGGGACTTTACGATCCGGCAACAGGAATTAGCAACATTCAAGTAGTTCCCCTGTTTGAAACGGTGGAAGATTTGAAAAAAGCGCCGGAAGTAATGCAAAAAATATTTGATTTGCCGCTTTATCGAGCTTTGCTAACAGGAGGATACGCGCAGGAAATAGCGCAAAAGAGTGAAGAGAATATCCAAGGCCCAATCGAAACTCTCAAATTGCAAGAGGTGATGCTGGGCTATTCGGACAGCAATAAAGATTCTGGTTTCCTCAGCAGCAATTGGGAAATCCACAAAGCTCAAAAGGCTTTGCAAATGGTTGCGGAAAAACACGGTGTGGAGCTGCGAATTTTTCACGGCCGAGGCGGTTCTGTAGGGCGCGGCGGCGGACCTGCTTACAAGGCAATTCTGGCTCAGCCTGGAAAGAGTATTAGCGGGCGAATTAAGATTACTGAACAAGGCGAGGTTTTGGCTTCTAAATATTCTTTGCCGGAGTTGGCGCTTTACAATTTGGAAACGGTGGCGGCGGCGGTAATTCAAGCTAGTTTGCTGCACACTGGTTTTGATGGCATTGACCCTTGGAATGAGATTATGGAGGAGTTATCTGCGCGATCGCGATCGCACTACCGCCATTTAATCTACGAACAGCCGGATTTAGTCGATTTTTTCCACCAAGTTACCCCGATTCAAGAAATCAGCCAGTTGCAAATTAGTTCTCGTCCGGCCCGACGCGGTGGCAAAAAAGACATCAGCGGTTTGCGAGCCATTCCGTGGGTGTTTAGCTGGACTCAAAGCCGCTTTTTGCTGCCTTCTTGGTACGGTGTCGGCACAGCTTTACAAGAGTTTTTGCTGGAGGAACCGGAAGAACACATGAAACTTTTGCAGTATTTCTACTTGAAATGGCCGTTTTTTAGAATGGTAATTTCTAAGGTGGAAATGACTTTATCTAAAGTGGATTTGCAGATTGCAGAACACTATGTGCAGGAGTTAGCTTTGCCTGCTGATAAGGAGCGTTTTAAGGCTTTATTCGATCAAATTGCGGCCGAATTTCACTTGATTCGCGATTTGGTTTTAACAATTACCGGACACCAACGTTTGTTGGACGAAGATCCATCGCTGCAGCGATCGGTGCAGTTGCGAAATGCGACGATTGTGCCTTTGGGCTTGTTGCAGGTTTCGCTGCTGAAACGCTTGCGGCAGCACGGTAGTGGCGGAGTTCCGGGGGTGATTCACTCGCGTTACAGCAAGGGTGAATTGTTGCGGGGAGCTCTGCTGACGATTAATGGAATTGCTGCGGGGATGCGGAATACCGGCTAGGCAAATAGTTTTGAGTTGTGAATTCGTAGCAAGGTGCGCGATGGAGCACCTTGCTACTGGTAGTTTCAGAATTCAGGCGATCGCCCATTGTAGTAACAGCCATAGGAAACTGTTCGCTATCCTAGCTGAGATTTTTTTATGTCTAAACGCAAACAGTCTGAAGGTTGTCGCCCGATGCTGCGACGCACTTTTTTATTTTTAACGGGCATAGCTTTGGCGCGGGCTGCGGCTGACTATTTTGCGATCGCCCAAAACCGAGATAGTTTCTTGACTCTCGCGGGTCAACTGTGGCAAAAGTCACTCGCTTTTTTATCAACTATACAATCAAATCAAACTCCTCAACCTCTGCTCAGCAATCCCATTGTAAAATCGGCAAAAACCAATCAACCTCTGGCGAGCAATCCTATTGTAAAATCGCCCGAAAATTCTCCTGCTGTGCAGCCGTCTCAACCTCAAATTCTCAAACGTTCTGCTAAGGAAGCAAAACCTGTACAAGTCAGCAGCCAAAATGTAGCTGGCGCAAGTTTTTATCTCACAACTATTGACCTCGCAGATCCCGAAATTTATCTCACAATTGGGTTAGCTAATAATGCAGACTTGGCAAATACTTCTAAAGTCACGCGGGGCGACGAACCTTTTGAAAATATGGTGTCGCGTTACCGGGCTGCTGTTGTTGCTAACGGGACTTTTTTTGGGAAAGACGAGCAGAAATCTGTGCTGGGAAATATGGTGGCGGCAGGCAAGTTTCTCAAATACAGCCGATGGGAAAATTACGGCACGACTTTGGGAATTAAAGCCGGAAATCAATAGACATCTCCAAAATAGTAACACTTCGTGGTAATATCACATCATAAAGGTTTTTTGACACAGAAACATGAGCGACAT
>NZ_JAUBPT010000096.1:0-31863 GCF_036700905.1 Microcoleus sp. S13_C3
TGTTGACTGTTGACTGTTGACTGTTGACTGTTGACTGTTGACTGTTGACTGTTGACTGTTGACTGTTAACTGTTAACCGTTAACTAATGACTACTGACTACTGACTACTGCCAACTGACTACTGCCAACTGACTACTGACTACTGACTACTGACTTTATCTTCGCTGAGACGCAAACCTGCGATGTTTTTGCAGTCAAAGGTGGCGTTGTTGCCGGGGCGACGCTCGATTAATTCGATAATTTGTCCGGCGGGGTTTTCCAGAAACCACTGAGTTAATGAGCCGTAATCTAAAGCTCGATGGGACAGGGGTTTGAAGTTTTTATTTTGCCATATTGTAGCAGCATTCTGCACGTTTTCGACTCGAAGCGCGACGTGGTGGACTGCTGTTAATCCTCTTTCTTGCTGGAAGCGGTTTTTTTGGTCGCCCGCTGCGTGGGGCGCATCTAATACTACTAAGCCGCCCGCTGGCAGTAATAAGGTAATTAAATGCAGCCACAAGTCGGAGGGAACATTAATGTTTTCCGCACAAAAGTCAATGGGGAACAAGCCGGGACCTTCAACAATTTTGGCACCGAAGGGGCGGAAAGATGCGGCGTATTTTTCGAGTTCGGTTCGGCTGGGAAATGTGATGACAAAGTGGTCGATCGCAACTTGTTCGTCGTACAGGTGTGTTTCAAACGTCCAGGTTGTTAAAAATTCGGGAGTGATAAATTTGGGGTTGAATTCCAGCAAGCCATTTTTTTCGATGAAAGGTGAGTCAAGATGGCCCTCAAGGTTGCGATCGAACTTTAGGGTTTGTAGATTCAAGTTTTTCATCTGTATTCGCCGATGTTAACTCCGCAAAACTGCGAATTGTGTCTACAAGCTGAAGTTGACACACATTTGGTGCGCCTTCCTTCAAAAATAACACAAAAATTAATACAGGCAAGCCGATCGCCCGATCGCAACTCCCAAACCTTTACAAAGCAAGTATTCCCCAATCTAAAATCTAAAATCTAAAATCTAAAATCGGATGGTTTGCCGATCGCGTTCCCGGCCAACCACGCTGTAGTCCAGGCACTTTGGAAGTTGAAACCGCCCGTCACCCCGTCGATATCCAAGATTTCCCCAGCAAAGAAAAGTCCGGGACAGTGGCGGCTTTCCATTGTCTTAAAATCGACTTCTTTGAGGTTGACACCGCCGCAGGTGACGAATTCTTCCTTAAATGCGCCTTTTCCAGTAATCTGATATTCGCCTTGAACGAGTTCTTGCAGGAGGCGATCGAGGGTTTTGTTAGATAAGTCGGCCCAGCGTTTTTGCTCATCAATGCCGATCGAACTTGTCAAGCGTTCCCAGAGGCGGCGCGGCACCGGAAAGGGACAGCTAGAGACAATCAATCGGTGCGACAACTGCGACTTAACTGCTAGTAGTTGCTGCCGCAAAACTTCCGCATTGTACTGGGGAAGCCAATTAATCAGCACAGAGGTTTTATAATGGCGATCGTGCAAAAATCTCGCACCCCAAGCCGAAAGTTTGAGTACAGCCGGCCCGCTTAAACCCCAGTGAGTAATTAGCAAAGGCCCGCTTTGTTCTAATTTAGCTCCCGGCAATTTCACCTTAGCATTAGGAACAGAAATTCCGGCTAAATCTTTGATTCTGCTGTCGGAAATATTAAAAGTAAATAGAGAAGGAACGGGCAGTTCTACAGTATTACCTAACTCTTTTGCCCACTTATAACCCAATGGATTGCTGCCTGTAGCGAGAAGAATGCGATCGCACTTAAAACTCTCCCCCGACTTCAACTCAATTTCAAACCTAGGGGCGGTGTCCCCCTGTTCGCCCTCTGCGCTGTTGCCCGTTAATTTCTTTACTGAAACGACTGCATCACCCGTGCGAATTTTAACGCCTGCATCCTCAGCAGCCCGGATCAAACAGTTAACAATTGTCGCCGAATCGTCTGTAATCGGAAACATTCGCCCGTCTTCTTCTGTTTTCAACTTCACACCGTGACCGGCAAACCATTCTACAGTATCGCGGGGTTGAAATCGAGTAAAAGCACCGCGCAGAGCTTTCCCTCCTCTGGGGTAATTCTGCACTAAAACACCAGGGTCAAAACAAGCGTGAGTCACATTGCAGCGCCCGCCGCCAGAGATGCGAACTTTTGCCAGGAGTTGCCGGCCAGCTTCTAGTAAAGTGACGCGGGCCTGCGGGTAGGTTTTGGCACAGGTAATTGCACTAAAAAAACCTGCAGCACCGCCACCTATGACTGTAATTTTGAGCATTCGATCGGACAAATTTTTTCTCGCTTATTCTGGTTCAAAATCGGATTTTGCCGCCCCGCAAGTGGGACAAACCCAATCGTCGGGGATATCTTCAAAGGCAGTACCGGGATCTATGCCTCCGTCGGGGTCGCCTACTTCAGGATCGTAGACGTAATTGCAAACTGTACAAACGTATTTTTGCATTTGCTTAACTCAATTTTATATTGTAAGCCTATAGATTGTACTTGACAACGCAACCTAGTGCAATACCCATTTCCAAACGTAATTCGACTTTCGGCAATTCCCCAATTATTAAAAATTAAATTTTGCACATTTATAAAATCTAAAATCTAATTAAGTCTTGCACAATTATAAAATCTAAAATCTAAAATCTAAAATCTAAAATCTAAAATCTAAAATCGTCAAAGCCTCCAAAACCGCAGTTCTAGAGGCTTGATTGTATTTTTTATTAGTTTACGGCGATTGGAAGACTAGACTTTCGCTAAAGGCTTAGTCCAAACGCCGCTTTCATCTTCTTGGTACTGCTGGTGAATGGCGTCCCAAGCGGTGTGTTCCGCTTGTATCGAGTCGTTGCTTTCGTCAAATGCGGCGTTGTAGGATTCCATAAAGGTTTTTTGAGCGGCTTCCGACAGGTGCGATCGCACTTCTGGAGATAAGTCTGCCGGACTATTGCAGCGACCTTTGACGGCGCGCGGCAGCGTCATTTCGCTAACTGAAACTTCTTCGCCACCTGCACTTTCTAGCAAGAGTTGAAATTCGCCCGATCGGTCGGCGGCGACTTCTGCCATCACGAGAAATTCGCCAGCTTCAACGCGCGTTTGATAGATAGTTGCTTTGTCTTCGGGCATTCCCACAGCGACTAAAGCGGAAACAAGACCCGCACCGGCCGAACCTGCGATCGCCCCGCTAGCTGCACCCAACAGTACCGCACCCAGCGGGCCCGCCGATACTACTGCGCCAACAAAGGGAATAAACAGCACGCCGACGCCAGTTAGCAAACCCAAAAAAGAACCGAATAAGGAACCAAAAATTGCCCCGCTTCGCAGACCGCCTAAAATTACATCTTTTTTAGTAATAAAGCCGGCAATTTTAGTTTTAGATTGAAAGTTTTTTCCCATTACTGAGATGTGGTCGCGGGAAACTCCGCGATCGAGCAACCGCCGAATTACGCCGTCTAATTGTTCTTCTTCCTTAAATACGGCTGAAACTGTTCGTTCGGCTAAATATTCCTCGGTCATTGTTCCTCCTTGATGGTTGGTAGATTAGTTGTGCTAGTTTTTAGTATAGGAAGAGACTGTAGGGCGATCGCATCGACCGCGAGATAGAGGTCGATGCGACTGTGGCTAGATTGAGTCTATATCAAAGGAGTTAAAGAGGCTGGTAGTTTCCGGTGCAATCGGTTATTTCAAGCTTTTATTCATATCTAATGTACTCAGCTAAAAACACCAATTGATTTATCATTTCTTCGGCTGACTTAGCAGCAATCAAGTTAAAAACCCCCCGCAACTGATCGCCAATCGAGTACCGCTGTTGCACTCCCATAATAATTCCAGCATGACCGATATTTTGGGCAATAAAGGTACTGTGCAAACGACAAAAATCTTTAGTGTTGAAACTGTATATGGCACGCCCTTGCTCCGCGGCCCAGATCAGTTGTTCCTCATCAGAACAGCTAAGCTTGTTAGCGTCCGAGGTAGTTATTACGTCTACACCAGAGGTTCGCAGAGCGAGTATCAGCGAGCGTTGGAGAATATCCTCATCCATGTATAAACAAATTCGGCTCACGATAGCTTACCTGCCATATATTCTGCTTCCAAACGGTCATACTCTTCGTAGTAAGCTGCTATTTCGGCGTCCGTTGCTTCCTTGTTCGCGTAATAGTAAGTGAGTGCTGCATAAATTTGTGCTAAAGTCAAATGCGGTATTTCATCAATGATTTGCTGTGGAGTCATCCCGGCATTAAAATCAATAGCAATATTCTGTACCGTAATTCTAGTTCCTGCAATTCGTGGGCGGCCGCCGCAAGTTCCGGGCGTGCGGACAATTAGCGTTCCTATATCAACGGCAGTTGTCATATTTACCTAGATTGAGTTAACTTTATTCTATTGTAACGCAGCTTCATTTCTACCCGATCGCATTTATCCAGGTTAATCAATGCCATTAGCACCCCTGTTTCCTGTCGTTCATCCCATTCTCAAATCGGCTTTTCCCGGATGTCTGTGGACGGGAGATATCAACAGCCGAGAAATTGCCCTCACATTTGACGACGGGCCGCACCGTCAGCACACACCTCAAGTGTTAAAAGTTTTAGATAAGTACGACATCAAAGCGAGTTTTTTCTGGCTAGGTTTTTGCGTCGATCGGCATCCTGAAATGGCTAAAGAAGTGTGCGATCGCGGACACTGGATCGGTCTCCACGGCTATCAGCATATATCGTTTCCCAAACTCAAAACCCACGAACTAAAAAAAAGTTTAGAAGACACGCAGAAAGCAATTGCCAAAGCTTGCGATTTAGACCCAAAATTAATCCTGGACGTGCGGCCACCCAACGGCATTTTTACGCCGCGAACATTAGAGTTATTGCAACAGTGGGAATATCGCCCTGTAATGTGGAGTGTTGTCCCGGAAGATTGGGTGCGACCGGGGGTTAGGAAAGTTATTAGTCGCGTCGTGCAGCAAACTGAAAACGGCTCAATTATTGTTCTGCACGACGGCTATTGCGGCGGTGAAGATGTGGCAGCTTCGGCGGATAAAATAATTCCATTGCTTTTGTATAAAGGTTACAAATTCGTGACAGTCGATCGACTGTGGGAACAAGTTTCTGCCTGATTGTGTCACTGCAATCCCAAGCGCAGCAATAGCCAAGGTTTGAAATTGCTTCGCAATCCTCGGAATCACTGCGCGGCTGTGAAGGCGCAAGTCATGAGTATGTTAAGAGAAGTAGGTTAAAATACCTAGTATTCTATAAAATTTGCTTCGGTTTCGATCGCCAATTTGTAAGTAGAGGAGTCTGTTCTATGATTCGATCGCACAGATGGCAAGCTATCATCGGTTTATTGGTAGCCCTGGGGATAATCATCGGGAATTTGGTGTTTCCGGGTCTGAATGTACCCCCGGCATTGGCTCAAGCCAAATTTAAGGATGTTAACGACCATTGGGCGCAAGCTTGCATAGAGGAGTTAGCACAGAAAAAAATCATCAGTGGCTACTACGAAGACGGCACTTTTCGCCCGAATCGCCCCGTCAGCCGCGCTGAGTTTGCGGCGATGGTTCGCAGGGCTTTTCCCGATGCCAAAACCGTCCGAGCTCCGATCGACTTTGCAGATATTCCTACAAATTACTGGGGTTTTAAAGCAATTCGAGAAGCTTATCAGACGGGTTTTATGTCGGGATACAGTGGCAGTATCTTTAACCCCACTTTGAATATTACCCGCTGGCAGGCTTTGGTAGCTTTAACCAGCGGCTTGAAATATACACCTACGGGGCCGGCGGCTGAGATTTTGGATGCGACTTTTGAGGATGCGCCGCAAATTCCCGAACTGGTCAGAAGTGCGATCGCCGCCGCCACAGAAAAACAACTTGTGGTGAATTATCCGGCTGTTAAACAGCTAGAACCTACACGCAATGCTACTCGCGCCGAAGTAGCAACTTTTTTCTGTCAGGCGATCGCCAAACCCGGCCAAACTGCCTTAGTTCCTACCCAATATATCGCCCAAGTTCCGGCGAATATCGGCCCGCCGAGAACAACAGAAACCTCGGAAGCAGGGAAAGTTCGGGCGGAAGTTTCTTTCGTAAAAGAAGCAGAAAATGCTAAAAATCTCCGCATCAGAATTATCCGGGACGGTAAAACTTTATTAGAAGAACCAGTGCTGGTTCCGACTCGCTCTCTAGTAGATAATCCAGACAAAAAAGCCACCGAAGAAGTATCGGAAGGACGTTTTTTATCGCTACTAATCCGTGATTTGGACGGCGACAAGGAACCGGAAGTGCTAGCAGATTTAGTGTCAATCAAAAGTGGCGTCCGCTGCTGCAATTATTCGTTTATTTACCGCTACGACTCTGCAGCTAACAAATACACTCATATCAAGCATTTCTGGGGCAATGTGAGTTACGAAATAGTCGATTTTGGCAAAAATGATATCCCAGAGTTTAAGAGTCAGGACGGGCGATTTGCGGAGGCTTTTACAAATTATGCTGATTCTCGCTTCCCGCTGCAAATTTGGCAGTACCGCCAAGGTAAAATGCAAGATGTTAGCAAACAGTATCCGGTGGAAGTATACACGAATTCTGCTGAGCTTTGGCTGGAATCTAACAAGCGTCTGAGTGAAAATGGGGAGGTAAAAGGGGTGTTGGCGGCCTTCATGGCGAACAAGTATGTCATGGGCCAGGAGGCGGAAGGTTGGCAGTTGTTGGAGAGGGTTTATCAAGGGCGCGATCGCACTCAATTCTTTGGGAAGTTGCGCGAGTTTTTGGTGAGCACGGGTTATGCTAGTAAGTAGATTGGGAGGTTTTTAACCGCAGATTTAAGCCGATTAACGCGCATTAATACGGATAGTGTATGTAGGGGCGGGTTTTACGAATAATATTTAATTCTCACTAACAATATTACTAAACCCGCCCCCACACAACAGATAACCCACGTCAATTTTTCTTTCGATACTAATCGAAAAAATGTACATGATGATTTACCGCTTTGTGGGGGCGGGTTTATTTAAATCTTTAGTTACAGCCACGTATGGTGGGTGAAACCCGCCCCTACAGAATTCAAATATTCATCTAATTTCCGATTGTGCGGCTGAAAATACTCGCGCAATCGCTGGCTGACAGCATCATCCACAGGCTGATAATCACCACCGTTGTACTTTTGATAATTCCCGAGTGGAAAATCTGGCAAATCTAAAAACTCAAAAACTTGTTTGAGTGTCGCAGCCGGATTGGCATAAAATTCTTCACTTTGCAAAATCAAAAACTGTTCCCGGTGGAAAAGTTTCATCCACTGTTTGAGACTGCAAGCATAAAGACTCTTATAAATATAATGACAATCTTTCCAATTATTTCTATCTTCTAAACAAGTTTCAGTTGCACCAGCAAGCAATTGCAACTCGGAATTTATCGCCTTTTCAAAACTTCTGTGTTCAGTACCGCGCCTCACCAGCATTTGATAGTGCGAAAAAGCCCGATCGACCGGATTTCTCAAAATCACAATCAGCTTAACTTGGGGCAAACAACCGTGCAATCTTTCCGCAGCCAGCGGGTGAGTAAGATAAGTCGGAGTTGCTTCTCCTGTCAAAAAATGATGCGCCTCTATTGGCGGCGGGAAATGGGATCGATACCAATCTATTCCCTTGTTGAAATGTTCGGAAAAAAAACAGATTTCTTTATGGGCTGCCGCTAAAATCTGAGGGTGCGAAGTGATATATTTGTAGAGAGAAGTTGTGCCGCAACGGGGAGAACCGATGATAATGAAATCTGCCGATTCCCTAGGGGATAGCTGCGCTTCACGCGATGAGGCCCAATTCCATTCTACTTGCGACAGTTGCGGGCGAGATGCGACTGTTTGCAAGCGGACTGCAGTTTGAAAAAGTGCGATCGACTCCTGAATTTTTCCCTGCTTGCTCAGCGCTACAGCCAAGTTAATATAGGCTAATGGAAAATTTGGCAAAATCTCGATAACTTCGCGGTAAAGAGCAACCAGGCTGTCAATGAGAGGAGAATCTTTAGGCAGCGGCGCGTACAGCAAGGGGAAGTAAGCGGCAGTAAAGTTTGGTTGGAGGAGAATGGCTTTTTGGTGACAGGCGACAGCCTCTGCAATTTGCCCGTTTTGTTGCAGCGCTTTGCCTAAATTGTGGTAAGCTGAGGGCGAATTGGGATTTTGGGCGATCGACTGTTTGTAAAGGGCGATCGACTCCTGCAATTTTCCCTCATCCTTCAAACTATCTGTAAAAGTATCTGTAAAAGTATCTGTAAAAGTGCCATCGGCCAAACTCATGCTGGAATCCTGTAATAACCGCGCATCATTACCTTAACATCCAAGTGCTTCATTTCGGCAGTAGAAGCATCGTGAATCATATTCTCAGTCGGTGCAATATAAGCCTCGCCCGGTGCAATTCTCAGCTTCACCACCGGATATTCTGGATAGCGCTGCATAAACTTATTGGTTAAGTGTCGTGTCCAAGGTTTTCCAATATCAGAATCAGGGCACCCCAGCATTTCAAAAATCTCCATCTCAGTCAAATTCACAAACAAAAAATAACGGCTGTCCTGCCCTAAATTCAGGCAAATCCGATTAGTAGCCTCCTGCTTTTTCGCCAGCGGCAACCCGTCCCAATTATCAGTATGCAAACCATTGCGGCAACCGCGTTTATTATCAATTGTTGCCGTACTCAATCCCGGCTGCCTGCCTCCCATACCGTTAATAATCGGCGGGGCATCCGAGAGACAAAAAGGCTGAAAATACTCAATTAATTTATCGAGTGCCTGACGACATTTTTCCTCGGATTTAAACTCAGCAACCTGTAGCGGAGTTGTTAGGGAAGCTATACCGGCAGCAGCAAACAAAGCTAAAACCTCCGGCGGTAAACGCACAATTCCTATACCCGAATATGGCGGTGGGGGTTCATCAACCCAAAGCAGTGCAGACTCTGCCGGTGTTGGTTCCCTCCAAGGTTCTTTTGGCATAAAAGCCCCTTCGCAATACTGAATGCGATCGGGTACGCTGTCAAAAGCTAGCTGAGTGCCCGAACTCAGCCACACTCGAATTGGAAACTCTTGCTGTGTAGTTTCTGACTCCAGATTTTGGCAGCGATAAATTACTATACTTTGACGGAGACTGGGCATTATTTAATATTTATTAATCGCAATTATCAAAAAAACCAGTTTGTAGTCTGGACTTTAGTTTTTTCTTCGGAGTTTCAGGACTTAGGTAAAAAGTAGTTTGACGTGGTACTTCTAGCGGTAAGGTGCGCTGTGTAAACCTGCAATACAGCAAATTCCACCTTTATGAAGTACACTCGCCTATCGATCCCCGTAGGGACTATCCCTACCTCTGGTATGTACATCATTTACCACCAAAAGTGCTGTATATACGCAATTTTTAGTAGGGAGACGGCACTGCCGTCTCCCTACCTCTGGTATGTACTTTTTATCCTTTAGTAATCTTGCCTAATGAGTGCAATGGGTGCAGTGAGTGCAGTGAGTGCACATAGCTCCTACCTCAAACCCTTCAGCATTGGGAAACTGCCAGAGAGTTTGCGTTAAAGTCGCGCGGTCAACATCCTGTCGGGGAACTGAGGAAAAAGTCAAAACGCGGGCTTCATCGTCTGTGCTTTCTACCAAAATTTCGCCCTCAGCAACTTTAATTGCATCACGGTGCAAAATGCTGATGCCGAACATATCAGTCATCGCCAATTCGGACAGTTTACCTGCAATTTCATTGAGAAATTCTGAGTTGTTGACAACTGCTTCTGACCGTTTAATTGCTGCCGACACAGCTTCACTAACGCGGACAAATTCTAAGGGAAACCAAACCCAGTCGCCTGATGCTTGATCTTTTTCAACCTTCCACATATACGGAATAGCATCGCCGTATTCTGCTGTCGGCTTGACATAAGCATTGTTGCCGTCAAACTCTTCAACCAACCTTTCGTTATCCGCCAGGTCAAAGTGTTTGTGAAGTAAGCAAATACCTACCTGCTTTTGCAAACCGTGACTGCGGATGATAGCACCCAGTTCGGTCATGTTGTCCTGGGCTTGCTCTAGCAGGTCTCTCGCCGTGAAAAAATGCTCTAAACTATCGAAAACATCTGGTTTGTAAGATGTCAGCATACAGGTTTAGGTTTCCTTATAAATATTCACTAGATAGAGCATATTTAACTTGATCTAGAATGTCAACTGTTTGCCTGCCATCAATACATTAATCTTTTTTATATGTAAAATTACTAAGATTTTGTAAAGAGATACCACAAACTGTTGCTTTTTGATAAGCTAAGTTAAAATAAATATAAAATATCATAAATTTCATCACTGAAAATGGTATATCCATCTGCGCCTTGGCATCTGCAAGGTTATGCTGTTGGGACTTTACAATTGGTAGATGTGGCACGAGTGCGCCCCTTGGTTCCCTCTGAGTTAGAAATTGTCTCTTTATTGCCAGGAAAAACCCTAGGTGGCATTTATATATCCTCCTATGGGTTGGGTTCGGTGATGGAGTACAATGAGTTAATTGTAGTTAGCGCGATCGCCAATTATGCAGGAAAATGGGGCGCTTGGATTTCCCATATTTACGTAGACAACCCTAACTCGGTAGCCGGCGGGCGGGAAATTTGGGGACTTCCTAAAGAATTAGCTCAATTTAGTTGGGAAGGTAGCGATTCGGTAAAAGCAGCACCGCTAGGCTACCGCGTCACAGTTAGCCAAGGAAACCGTCAACTGTGCACTTTCAATTACAGCAAGCAAACTTTAGCTTTACCGCTGTCTTTGAGCGGAAATGTTTTCAGCGCTGACAGCAGCAATTTGCTATTATTTAAAGGAGAATTTGGCTCTAGAATCGGCTTGATTAGAGGCCAGTTAGAAGTGCCAGACGAAAGTCCTTTTGCCAGTTTAAACTTAGGTCAGCCCTTGCTAACTTTTGGCTGCGAAGATATGCGTTTAATTGCAGGGGCACCGGAAGTTGTGGGAAACAGAGCCGTTGAATTCAGTTATTAGCTGTAAAGTGCGGATCTTCGCCGTAAACCTAAAAAAACACAACAGCCAGAAACCCGGCGTCTTCAAGAAACCGGGTTTCTGGCGCGGCGTATTAGTTTGATCTACTTACTAATCTTTTTGAGGACTTAGGCATCAAACGGCTAAAAACCCGGTTTCTTCTTAGATGCCTCGTTGCAGCCCCCAATATTCTCCGAGAAACCGGGTTTTTTTTTCGTAAGTCTTATTCTTAAATGCCAGCCCCCGGAGCGGCTTCAGCACCCATTTCTAAAATTGTACCGCGAAGGAAATCAATTTGCTGCTGGAAATCCATGCCCTCAATCTTTCCTAATAAAGCTTTTCCTGCGTCGGGAAGTTGATAGTCTGGAGGCACAGGAATAATAGTTCCTTCGTCCATTCCTACTGCTAGGAAATACCAAAAAGCCAGCTTGGTTTCAGGACTCATTGAGCCGTACATCCGGCTGATTTCGGTATTGGCTTTGGAGGCAATGTCCCGCATTACTTGTAGTTGTTCTGGGTGGGGCAGAGGCTTGACTTGCTCGAACAAACCCTGAGCGATTTCGGAACCGGAAGCACCCGGAGCCGCTGGCGTTATTGACTTGCCCATTTGGGTGTAAACAAACCACAGCAAACCTAATTGGTCGTCTACACTCAACTTCTTAATATCTGCTTTTCCTTGGTCGTAAGCACTGGTAGTAGTAAAGGTCATTCAAGCCTCCAAAATAATATGTATTGCTCAGTTTTCTTATTTGTGAGAAAACTTTTGTTTGCTACTTAAGTTAAAGTACCTAATAAATAGTGATGCGAGAATCTTGCTTAAGACAGAGATGATCCCGGACATAAGTTCGGGGAGTAAATTCACCAAAATTGGGAAAATTTGCAACCAAAGGATGAGGCAAATTTGACAAGATTGTTGTTAGCGGCTCTCATGATTAGCATTGTTTAGCCGATCGCCGATCGCCTATAATCGCAACATACCTGTATTGAGGTGGCTGTTATGTCGATCGCAACTGCAAAACGCTTCACCATAGCGGAATATCACCGCCTGACAGAACTGGGGTTCTTTGGTGAGGAAGATCGAGTTGAGTTAATCCAGGGAGAACTTGTCAACCTGGCTGCTAAAGGTACCGCTCATTCTGTTTGCGAGACACGGTTGGAACGCGAGTTATTTAAGCTGCTGGGAGAAAGGGCGACACTGCGAGGACAACAACCGATTATTCTGCCTGATGACAGCGAACCAGAACCCGATCGCGCGATCGTGCAAAATCGCCCTGATGACTATTTATCCTGTCACCCCACAACAGCGGATATATTGTTACTGATTGAGATTGCGGATTCTTCTTTGAATTACGACAAACAAGTCAAGTGGCCCCTTTATGCTGAAGCGGGTATCTCTGATTATTGGATATTTAATTTATTAGAAATTTGTTTGGAATGTTACAGCGAACCTTATCAGAATTCGCAAGGCAAATTTGGTTATCGCGTCAAGAGAATTTTTCTGCCTAACGAGACAGTTGCCCTCCCTAATTTTGGGGATTTGTCCCTCGATTTATCTAAAGTATTTCCTCCTAGTTTTCTCGGCGAATAGAATTCGCTACATAAACAAAATCCGCCGCAGTTTACGTGGCAGGATCTAGGGTCGGGCGGACTAAAAAAATGGCGTTGCACAATTGGAGGATGATTATTGTGGGGTGTCCCGCCTGCTTTGACAATACACCGGACGGGCGGGACGCCCATCCCACAAAACCATCAAAATTATCCTGCAATTATGCCACACCAAACAAAGGCGTTGCACAATTTGAGGATGATTATTGTGGGGTGTCCCGCCTGCTTTGACAATACACCGGACGGGCGGGACGCCCATCCCACAAAAGAATTAAAATCCTTCTGCAATTATGCCACACCAAACAAATGGGCTGTCAGTCAAAGAAAATAGGCTGGCAAACAGCCAGCCTAGAATCAGGAGAACTTTATTTCAAACTCGTTGAAAATCTAGCTAAACAAACCCGAAATCCCGTTGACTGCTATTGCTCCAGCCAAAGCGGAAACAACCACAGAAGTCAGAGCCGTACCGAACAGCCACCAAGCTGCTGCGGCTGCCGCTTCGCGCGCATCTTCGGCTTGCTGCTTGGTCTTGTTCTTGAGCTGTTTGATGCGTTTTTTGGCTTCATTTTGCAGGCGTTCCGATCGCAATAAAACGCTGTCCCGGGCTCCTTCCATTTGGTCAACAATTCGGTGAGCGTCTGTCTCGGAAATATCGGAACGAGAACTCAGCAGGGCAACTAAAGTACCGCGATCGAACTCACCTAAACGCTCTTTAATCGCGTCAAATCCTGCCTGCGGGTCGTCAAACACTTTACGCAAGTCCCGCTTGATGCCTTCGTAGTTGAGCTCTGGTCGATCGAGCGAATTGAGGTAATCCCGGATTTTCCCGAAAATACCATCCATTGCTGACTGAAACTTGTCCTGAACCATTTGAACTTGTTCGACAATTTGGTTGCGGACAGATTCAATTTGGTCGGCAATTCTGTTAGCTTCATCGAACGAGATGTCTTCCCGCTGCGACAGCAATGCTACCAGAGTCGATCGATCGAAGTGCTTCAGGCGATCGCCCAAACTTTGCATCCCCATTCCCGGCTCGCTAAACAGCAACTGTAAATCGCGTTTGATGCTTTCAGGATTGAGTTCTTCCTTGTCCGTATTCCGCAAGTAATTTTCCAAACTTCCTTGGAAATCCCGGACTGTTTTTTGAGCGCGAGAGGCCAAGCGGCGGGGCGATTTCACGATGCTGCGAAGCGAATCTTGCACGCGATCGATCGTCCGATTGATCTGTTCTTCGCTCAAATCTTCCCGCTGCGACAGCAACTTGACTAAAGTTTCGCGATCGACCTGAGAAAGTCTGTCCCGAAGTGCCAAAGCACCCTCTTTCGGATTTTCAAACAATTTAGTCAAATCCCGATTGATGGCTTCTGGATCGAGTTCTTCCAGGTTTGTATTCCGCAGGTAATCGCCAATTTTTGCAGTAACTTCCTCGTACTGTTGCTTAGCTCTATCTGCAACTATTTGCGGCGCGTGGATAATGTTGTCGCGCACAGATTCGATCCGGTCGATCGTCTGATTGATCTGTTCTTCGCTGAGGTCTTGGCGCTGTGACAGCAACTGCACCAGCGTATCGCGGTCGAATTGAGACAAGCGTTCTCTCAGCGCTTTGAATCCGGCTTCCGGGTCGTTTAACAGCGTTTGAAACTCGCGCTCGATCGCTTCAGGATTGAGTTCTTCCTTATTAGTATTGCGGAGATAGTCTTCTACCTTTTGCCGCAATTCTTGAGCTTTCGATTGCGCTTGCTCTTGCAATTCTTGAGCTTTAGAAATCACGCGATCGCGCGAACCTTCGAGCCGCCCGATTAACTGATCGGCTTCCTCTGGACTGAAATCTTCCCGCTGACCCAGCAACTGCACCAAAGTATCGCGGTTAAACTGCGACAGGCGATCGCGCAAAGCTTCAAAACCAGCATCGCGATCGTCCAAAAGCGCTTGGAAATCCCGCTCGATACCTTCAGGATTCAATTCCTCCTTGCCGGTCGATCGCAAATAATTCTCAATCCGACTCCGCAAATCTTGAGACTGTTCTTCACCCGCAGCAGCTTGCACAATTTGCAACACTTCTTGTCGGACACCTTCAAGCTGTTCGGCAATTTCCGTCACCTGTTCAGGAGCAAACCCCTCGCGGCGGCCCAGAATCCCTACAAAATAATCGGGATTAAACAGCTCTAACTGGCGCAAAACTGCCCCCGGAGAAGCTTCAGGGTCGTAAATCACATCCCTAAATTCCTGCTTGATTGTCTCCCGGTTGAGATGCCAAGGTTGGGCATTCATCAAGTAGTTTTCCACATCAGCCTTAGCTGTATTGAAAGGCAGCGCAGGCACTTTGTCGCCCACCTTAGAAGCCAAAGATTTAGCTTGTTCCGTCCCTTTGGCTGTCAGTTGCTGCAACTGACCAGAGATTTTTTCAACATCCAAATCAGACAAATCCGTCCGCGACAAAACAGTGCCCACAAGAGCTTCCACACCCAACTGCATCGCTCGCTTCATTCCGCCTGAGCCGGAGCCCGATTTGTTTTCCCTACTTTCCAGAATTTGAGACAGCTTGGCGTTGAGTTCGTCAGACTTCAGCAAATCGGGAGCCGCAAACTTGAGAAAATCAACCAACTCTAAATTCGGGTCTTTCTGCTCTTGCTGCTTACCGAAAGTTTGCTTCCAAACGGCTTCGAGTTGGTCAGCAACTTGAGTTATTTCCTCTTGAGAAAAGTCTGTGCGACTCTTAACTAAATCCACAAAAGTCTGGCGGTTAACATTCTTCAGAACGTCGCTTCCCGCAAGAGATTTGATATCGGCATCGCCCAGCAACTTTTCAAATTGACCGCGAATTTCCTTAACATCTAGTTTCGGTAACTGCAAAGAACCCACATAATCTTGCAGCGTTTCGCGAATGCTATCCGGGTCTACCGCCGAACTCAACTCGCGGCGGACAGCGGCAACAGATGCCTCTACAGTATTGACCATTTGGTCGCTAGCCATCTTGCCGCCGATCGCAGCACCAGCAGTACCCATGAGTCCTTGAACGCCTGAAAAAGCAGTTTTTATCAAGGAACCGATCATCGAACCGACGGCGCTAGAACCGAGCCACACCAGGGTTAAAAAGTACGCAGCCCAGATTACCACACCAATAATTGCCGCTCCGTCTACCGAGGCAATTGAAGTTAGTTTGACGGCCAGAAAACAAGCCAAAAATAAAGCCAGGTTAACAGTGACTAAAATCCAACCCCCGACTAAACCTTCGATTTTCCGAACTTTCTTGCCTAAACTTTCGGACTCATCATCATCATCGTCGGGTAAAGCCTCGTCCCAATTTGAGATTTTGGCGGCGATCGAGAAATTGGTTAACAGGAATTGGAAGCCGAAAGCCATAATGACTCCGGCGATTAAGGCCACGAAAAACTGCGGGCTTAAAAACATTAGCCCTCCGATATCGGGGTGGTCAAATGGCACATCTATTTCTACGGGCGTTTGTACTGGCATTTGTACTGGCATTTCTACTGGCATTTGGCCCCTATCGAGTTTTGGAGTGTACAGCGACATTAATAACTCGCTTTGAAACATAATTTACCTCCTTAATTTTTATGCCTAACTCGGCATAGCGAAAATTGCCCCCAACTTTTTTCTAGGGGTGTTTGTAATCTTTAGATGAGGTTTTGTTTGGGTTCGGCTTTATCTTACGGAAGGCCTTATTAGTGACATTGGGATGAGTGGTAAATCAGTTCTATAGTGATCTCATCCTTACTGCTTATTATGGCTCTGGAAGCTAAAAAATAAATCCGTCTAAAGTCAGAAATTACTTTTTAAGGGATGGGTAGCAGCAGAGTTCGCATAAAACGGGCAAGTTTGATGCGGGGGCAATCCGCACCAATTATCAATAGTAGTAAAGTGCGATGTGATGCACTCTACATATCGTAGAGTGCGCTACCGATTTAGGATTCCGTTGGATTTTCAGGCTCAAAACGAGCGAGTAATTGCGGGCGATCGAGTTCCATACTCAGTCGCGTGATTTCCAGAGGTTCTAGTTGAATCAAAGGCTCGATTATTTGGGCTAGTTCTTCATCAATTTCGCCAAATCTTACTTGTAATATACTCTCAAGAATCTCGCGTTTGCTTTGCTGAATACATTGCTCGATACCTTGCTGAATACCTAGCTGAGTTGCTTCTTCAAGTCGTTGTAAATAGAGTGGTGACAGTTCCATCATTAACTCCCGATTTTCTAGATATATAATAAATAGTAAAGTGATATTTAGCGCCCCCTACATATCGTAGAGCGCGCTGCTGAGTTAGGATTCCGGTTGGTTTGTATCTTCAAAATGAGCTAGTAATTGAGAGCGATCGAGCTGCCTAATTAGTCGCGTGCGATCGAGGGGTTCTAGCTGAATCAAAGGCTCGATTATTTGGGCTAATTCTTCATCAATCTCGCCAAATTTTAGTTGTAGCAGACTCTCAACCATCAGGCGTTGAGCGCGCTGAATACCTTGCTGGATACCTTGCTGAATACCTTGCTGGATACCTTGCTGGATACCGCGCTGAGTTGCATCTTCCAGCCGTTGCAAGTAGAGGGGTGACAGTTCCATAATTAACTCCCTATCTTCTCGATCTATGTCTTGGCGAACTTCTAAAATAGTTCGCAAGTTGTACAACAATTCTAACGCATTCAACCGAAAGACATTATCTGAGGGTAACTCTCTCAATTCGGCAATAGCTTGCTTCTGCACGTTTCCCTTCCCTAAAACTCTCAGCCACAGGGTTTCTGGAGTCCGGGGGAGTTGGTGAATGGCAATAATCGCTGCTTTCAGAGATGGGCCCATAAAATAAACTCCACTTACCCAATTTTCCGGTTCGGGAATCGCTCGAAATCCAGCTAATATCGTGTCGGAAACAGTCGGCGACAGTATCCAAAGTTGGGGCAAGTCTGCCTCTGCAATCCGGGTATTTTCTCTAACTGCCGCGCGTTCAAATTCGCCGTGGATATCGAAGAGTTTGCCCAGACAACTGCGAATTTCTCCGATTTGGACAGGGCTGCGGAAGGGTTCAAATACAGCGGGTTTTGCTGCAATTTGACCCAAAATGCCGAGGGCTGTTGCTTCGACTTCCGGTTCTGCTTTCGGGGAAAATAAAACGTCAACCTGCCTTACTTCTCCAGCGACATCCCGGCTGGTTTCTACATTACCGAGAGGGGTTAATAGTTCTTTCAAATACTGTTTAGCAAATTGGTCGTGGATGAATCTGGTCATGCGATTTTAGATTTTAGATTTTAGATTGTAGATTGTAGATTGAGAATTAGTTACTGGATATGGGTTTTGCGCTTGCCTAAAGTTGCATTGTTTTTTGAATCAGGTCAATCCATTTTAGATTTTAGATTTTAGATTAAAGAATTGAAGCATTGATCCCACGGAGAAATTCGGGGGGCAAGTTTCATCGGATACAGGTTTTTTATTTCTGGACGGATGAATCCGGGGGCTTGTATCCTGGATGCTGTCGGTCATTAGAATGTAATTGCGCGTCATTCAACAAACATGATATCAGGTGCGCCGCAGCGTACCCTACGAATTTTTGCCGCAGCATTTACCCTCACAGTTGCGAATGCTGCGAATACAGCCGTACTCCTCGAAACGTTGACTGTGTTTGCGAACAGTAGGATAGGCAATTAAATATAATGGAATTCCGATTAGTTTGTAAAGCAATCGACCAGCAGCATGAACAATATCCCAAATTTCGCTTAAATTAGGTTCTCGAACAAATTCTCCTATTTCATCTTTTAAGGCAAGCCACTGAGATTGCACAGTAGGAGAGTGACAATTATCAAAGACTGCCATACCTTTTTCGTAGTTTTGCCAAATTTTATTCATATATTTAATCAAATCGGGCTTAGTTCTGATAATATCAGAAGTTGATCTAAAATTACACTCATCCGGTATTTTAAGGAAATCAGCCATGCGACTATCTCAAATGCTTTTTGTTACCCTGCGCGAAGACCCGGCAGAAGCAGAAATTCCTAGCCACAAACTATTACTCCGTGCCGGATACATCCGGCGCATCGGTAGCGGAATTTACGCTTATCTACCTTTAATGTGGCGAGTTCTCAAAAAAGTATCTCAAATTGTGCGCGAAGAAATGGACGCTACCGGCGCTCAAGAATGTCTCCTCCCGCAATTGCAACCGGCCGATTTGTGGCAGGAATCCGGCCGCTGGGACACCTACACTCAAGCTGAAGGTATTATGTTTGCCATGACAGACAGGCAGCAGCGAGAATTGGGACTGGGCCCAACTCACGAAGAAGTAATTACTACAATTGCTAAAGATATGATTCGTTCCTATCGGCAATTGCCTTTACATCTTTATCAAATCCAAACTAAGTTTCGCGATGAAATTCGCCCGCGTTTTGGGTTGATGCGCGGTCGCGAATTCATTATGAAAGATGGCTATTCTTTCCACACTAACGAAGAAAGTTTGAAAAAAACTTATCAGGATATGGCTCAAGCTTATAGCAATATGCTGCGCCGATCGGGCTTGCAATTCCGAGCAGTAGATGCTGATTCGGGAGCAATTGGCGGCTCTGGTTCTCAAGAGTTTATGGTGTTGGCTGAAGCGGGAGAAGATGAAGTTCTTTATACTGAAGATGGTCAGTATGCAGCTAATGTGGAAAAGGCTGTATCGATGCCTGCTGATGCCGAACCGTCGCCCTTTGCAACGTTTGAAAAGCGGGAAACGCCGGGAACTGAAACAATTGAGAAACTTTGCAAATTTTTGAAATGTTCTCCGACGCAAGTTGTCAAAAATGTGCTTTACCAAGCTGTTTACGACAATGGCATGACTGTTTTGGTATTGGTAAGCATTCGCGGCGACCAAGATGTGAATCAGGTAAAGTTGCTGAATGAGTTGACGAAGTTAGCGGGCAATTATCAAGCTAAAACTGTTTTATTTTTGACTGTCCCCGATGCGGAAGCTCAGCGGAAATGGGCGGCTAAATCTTTACCTCTGGGTTATATGGCTCCGGATCTTGCTGATGATTATATCGCCTCCACCCCCCCCCAACCCCCCCTTACCAAGGGGGGGCAAGAAGACTCAAATCCCCCCCTTACCAAGGGGGGGCAAGAAGACTCAAATCCCCCCCTTACCAAGGGGGGGCAAGGGGGGGTATCTCCCAAGTTTTTGCGTTTGGTCGATCGCACCGCAGTTGACCTGACAAACTTTGTTACTGGTTCTAACGAATCAGGATACCACGTTGTCGGGGCTAATTGGGATAAAGAATTTCCCCTACCAGCAACGGTTGTAGGTGTCAGAACAGCCAAAAAGGGCGATCGGGCCGTGCACAACCCGGAACAAACCTTGCAAAGCGCCAGAGGCATCGAAGTCGGCCACATCTTCCAATTAGGAACCAAATACTCCCAAGCAATGGGCGCCACATACACCAGCGAACAAGGCGAAGAAATGCCCTTTGTTATGGGCTGCTACGGCGTCGGCGTGTCGCGGCTAGCTCAATCGGCAGTAGAACAATCCTACGACAAAGACGGGATAATTTGGCCAGTGGCGATCGCCCCGTATCACGCCATCATTAGCATCCCCAATATTTCCGACGCCCAACAAGTAGAAGTCGCCGAAAAACTCTATGCAGAGCTCAACCAATCTGGCATTGAAACCCTACTAGATGACCGCGACGAACGAGCCGGAGTTAAATTCAAAGATGCTGATTTAATCGGCATTCCCTATCGCATTGTTCCGGGCCGTTCGCTGAAAGCAGGCAAAGTTGAAGTCGTGGAAAGAGCAACTCACAAATCACAGGAAATTCTCATTGATGAAGTAAATTCTACTTTAAAACAGTGGATTGAAGCCGCCATCAACTAAGCCTTTTTAATTGGTAAGGTGCGTGCTAGGCGCACCTACATTTAGGCTCCCAATGTGCGCGGTGTACACCCTACATTGCGAGCCTCTTGGGAGCATCTCACTTTTTCAGCCCAGCTAGAAATTGGAGTTGGGAGGCAGGAGACAGGAGACAGGATGCAGGAGGAAAGAGGAAGAAAGAAGGAGCCAGAAGAAGTGTTTTTACAAATATGAGATTCTCCCCCCTCTTCCTTCTTCCTTCTTCCCTCTTCCTGACATCCATTACATCCATTACATCCATTACATCCATTACATCCGTTACATCCGTTACAGAATCCGTTGCCGAACTTCCCTGAGATGTGAAATTCCCTAAAACTTAAAACTCGATATGAATCTGAACCTAAATCAGTTTCTTCGATTCCCTCAATCCCGAATTGGGCGGTACTTAGCCCAAGTAGCTGTCGTTGCTGTCGCTTACGCCGTGGGAGCGAGGCTAGCAATTTCAATTCAAGGTGTTAGTCACTTTGCTGCCTCGGTGTGGCCACCCGCAGGAATTGCACAAGCTGGACTGTTATTGTTTGGGAGTAAAGTCTGGCCTGCCATAGTTTTGGGTACCTTTTTGCTCAATTTGGTTAACCCAAATGAACAGATATTCGTGGTTTGGCTGGGAGGAAACGCCGGGGCGATTCTGCAAGCTGTTTTTGCAGTTACTGCCCTGGGCTGGTTCCGGTTTCGTCCCTCTCTCGATCGATTGAAAGATGTAATTAATTTAATTTTGTTTGGCGGTCTAATTGCTACTCAAATCAGTTGCACTATTGGCGCATTTTCTCTATATTTAGCTGGCAAAATAGAGTGGAGCGAATATTGGTCTACTCGATGGAATTGGTGGTTGGGAGACACAATGGGAGTTTTAATTATAACTCCATTAGTTTTAATATTAACTCGTCCTCAAGTAACCGCAGATAATTTAAAAATACAAACAGAGACCAAGAAAAATTATTTAATTGAGCGGGGAGTATGGTTAATATTATTAATTGGGGTGAGCTGGCTGGTTTTTGAGTCGAAACATCAAGCTTATATTGCTCGTTATCCCCTGGAATATTTGCCGTTTCCTTTGATAATGTGGGCGGCGCTCAAATTCGGTCAGCGAGCCGCTGTTCTAGCATCGTTTATTGTCTCAATAATCGCAATTTTTGGCAGTTCTCATGGAGGGGGGCCCTTCACAGCCAAAGCCGACAATATTAATCAGGCTATCTTATTTTTGCAAGCTTTTATGGCTGTAGTTACAATTACCTCGCTGTTATTGGCAGCGACGGTAGCTGAACGGACAGCAGCGGAGTATTCTTTACGACAGAGCGAAATTAAATATCGAGAATTGGTGGAAAATGCTAACAGCATTATTCTGAAATTGGACGCAGACGGCAATATTACTTTTTTTAACGAATTTGCAGAAAATTTCTTTGGTTACAAGGAGGAAGAAATTCTGGGAAAAAATGCCTTGGGAACCATTATTCCACGGACGGACTGTGCAGGAAATAACTTAGAGTTGGTTTATAGTCAAATTTTACAAAATCCCGATCGCTTTACCAGCTATGAAAATGAAAATATGCGGCGCAGTGGCGATCGCGTTTGGGTATCTTGGGCAAATAAACCGCTGGTTGATTCAGCGGGCAAACTTTTGGGCATCCTCTGCATCGGGACAGATATCACCGATCGCCGAAAAGCTGAAATAGCGTTGCAGAAGCTCAATGAAAAGCTGGAAATCCGAGTTGAAGAGCGGACAAATGCCCTGAAACAAAGCGAACTTCAGCTACAGAAACAGAAATGGGCATTAATTGATTTAGCCAAAAATAAAGCGCTGAATCAAGGCGACTTAACAAAGGCGCTTCAAGAAATAAATGAAACTGCTAGCCGTACTCTGGAAGTTGCCCGATCGAGCGTCTGGCTGTACGATCGCACTAAATCCAAGATCGAGTGCCTGGATTTGTTCGATCGCGCTGTCAACCAGCACTCAGACGGTTTGGAATTAGCAGCAGCAGACTATCCTGTCTATTTCCAAGCACTGCGAGAAGAACGCGCAATTGCTGCCTTTGACGCCCAAAACGATTTTAGAACCCGAGAATTTGCGGAATCTTATCTAATTCCCTTCGGCATCACTTCTATGCTAGATACGCCGATTCAAATAGGCGGAGAAACAGCAGGAGTTCTCTGTTTAGAACACGTAGGAAGGCTCCGCTATTGGACGATTGAAGAACAAAGTTTTGCTGTTTCTCTAGCAGACTCTGTAACTTTCGCAATGGAAGCGCGAGAACGCCAGCGGGCTGAAGAAGCACTGCGGCAAGCTGAAGAAAAATACCGCAGCATCTTTGAAAATGCGATAGTCGGCATTTTTCAAACTACCCCCGATGGGGAATATCTCAGCGCCAATCCTGCTTTGCTTCGCATTTACGGTTACAGTTCGCGCGAGGAATTGGTCGGCACATTAACTGATATTAGCCAACAACTTTATGTTGACCCAGAACGCCGCGCCGAAGTTGTCCGCTTAATAGAAGAACAAGGCAAAGTATCGGATTTGGAATCTCAAATTTACCGCCGAGATGGCAGCATAATTTGGATTTCCGAAAATACTTATACCGTGCGCGATTCCTACGGAAATTTGCTTTATTACGAAGGTACTGTTCAAGATATCACAACTCGCAAACAAGCTGAGGCAGCTTTGCGCTTAGAACAAGAAAAATCTGACCGTCTCCTACTCAACGTTTTACCGCAACCGATCGCCGAAAGATTAAAACACGACCAAAGCATCATTGCCGATACTTTTTCCGAAGTAACAGTATTGTTTGCAGATATAGTCGGTTTTACCCAAATTAGTTCCCAAATTTCTCCGTCGGAATTAGTTTCCTTGCTTAACGATATTTTTTCCACATTCGATCGCCTAGCAGAAAAGCACGGATTGGAGAAAATCAAGACCATTGGCGACGCCTACATGGTAGTAGGAGGGCTGCCCATGCCCCGCAGCGATCATGCAGAGGCGATCGCCCAAATGGCCCTCGATATGCAGCAGGCAATTACTAACTTCAGTCATACCCACAATCAAGATTTTAGCATCAGAATTGGCATTAACACCGGGCCGGTTGTCGCCGGAGTAATCGGTATTAAAAAATTTATTTACGATTTATGGGGAGACACCGTTAACACCGCTTCCCGCATGGAATCTCACGGCTTGCCGGGGTGCATTCAAGTCACGTCTGCAATTTATGATATATTGCAGGACAAGTATGTATTTGAAAGTCGCGGCGCGATCGAAGTTAAAGGCAAAGGCGAGATGAACACTTATTTTCTTACCGACATCAAGTTATAGCATCAGGAAGAATGAAGAAGGAAGAAGTAATATAAGAAGTCATGTTTCAGAATTAAGCATTTCCTAATCTTCGGGCGCGGTTGCTATAGTTAGTTAAAAATATAACACTCTGTATGATTCCCCAAAAAAATCAGTTTCTGCGATTTCCTCAATCTAGAACTTGGCAATACTTAGCAAAAATAGCTGCCATTGCTTTTGCTTACGCTTTGGGAGCAAAAATCGCAGTTTCAATCCCCGGCGTAAATAAATTAGGTACGTGCGTCTGGCCACCCGCAGGAATTGCACAAGCTGCACTTTTATTGTTCGGGCGGCCGGTGTGGCCGGGAATAGCTTTAGGCGTATTTTTTTACGAGAGTATTAATCTAAATATCTCCATAATAAGTGCAATAATTAGTGCTTTTTGTGCTTGTTTACAAGCTTTGTGTGCATTTACTTTGTTGCATAAACTCAAGTTTCGCCCGTCACTAAATCGGCTGATAGATGTAGTCAATTTAGTTGTCAGCGGTGCTGTGGTTGCCACTCAAATCAACTGCACTCTCGGCACGCTACGCTTCTGTGTAACTGGTTTAGTTGACTGGAGCGAATATTGGCACGTTAGATGGAATTGGTATCTCGGAGATACATTAGGAGTTTTAATTTTTACTCCCCTGCTGTTGATTATATACAACCATAAACAAGCGCCAATCCCGTCACCAAATACAGATTTTCCAACTATTTTGAATCGCATTAGTGCCGGAATCTGCCTGCTGTTATTAGTAACAGTCAGTTGGCTAGTATACAACTCAAAAAGTGAAGGTAATCTCTCCGGTTATCCCCTCGAATACTTGCCATTTCCCTTAGTAATTTGGGCAACCATTCAATTCGGTCAGGGCGGGGGGATTTTAGCATCTTTCATCGTATCCAGTATCGCAATTTGGGGCGGTTCTCAGGGAGGCGGCCCCTTTGTTGCCAAAGCGGAAAATATAAATCAGGCAATCTTATTTTTGCAGGCTTTTATGAGCGTAATTGTAGTTACATCGCTGCTGTTGGCCGCCACTGTAGCCGAACGCGCCTCAGCAGAGGATTCGCTGCGCCAAAGCGAAATTAAGTATCGGGAATTAGTTGAAAATGCTAACAGCATTATTTTAAAAATAGATAGGGCAGGAAATATTACTTTTTTTAACGAATTTGCACAGAAGTTTTTTGGTTACGATGAAAAAGAGATAATTGGCAAAAACGCCGTGGGAACAATTATTCCCCAGACAGATACAACAGGAAATGATTTGGCAGCAAAGTTGAGAGATATTTTGCAAAACCCAGAACAATATACGCGAAATGAAAATGAAAGTATCCGGCGCAGCGGCGATCGCGTTTGGGTATCCTGGGCAAATAAACCGCTGTTTGACGCGGCAGGAAAGTTCGCGGGAATGCTGGCAATCGGTACGGATATCACAGACCGCAGGCGGGCTGAAATGGCTCTTTACAAGCTGAATGAAGAGTTAGAATTTCGAGTGAAAGAACGAACTAATGCTCTGAATGATACTTTAAGTGCACTGCGAGTTCAACAGGAACAATCTGAACGCTTGTTGTTGAATATTTTGCCTGAAGAAATAGCAAATCGGTTGAAGCGAGGAGACAGTACGATCGCAGATACTTTTGCTGACGTTACTGTCTTGTTTGCGGACATAGTAGGCTTTACTCAATTGAGTTCGCGAGTTTCTCCAACGCAATTAGTAGCCTTGCTGAATGACATCTTTTCGACCTTCGACAACCTAGCAGAAAGGCACGGTTTGGAAAAAATTAAGACGATTGGCGACGCTTACATGGTAGTAGGAGGGCTGCCAATTCCTCGCCCGGATCACGCAGAAGCGATCGCAGAAATGGCGATCGATATGCTGCAGGCAATTACTGACTTCAGCAATATCCACAATCAAGATTTCAGCATCAGAATCGGCATCAACACTGGCCCGGTTGTTGCCGGAGTTATTGGAATTAAAAAATTTATTTACGATTTGTGGGGAGATACCGTTAACACTGCTTCCCGGATGGAATCTCACGGCAAGCCAGGGAGTATTCAGGTAACAGAAACAACTTATCAGGAATTGCGAGAAAAGTATTTCTTTGAAAACCGCGGCGCGATCGAAGTTAAAGGCAAAGGCGAGATGACTACTTATTTACTGCAAGGCAGAAAGTTGCTTTATACTGACATCTTGCAGCAATATCAATAAGAGGATTTTTCGTGGGGTCGGGCGGGTTTATAGAACCTATTTGCAAGCTTTAAGGCTGTTGGCGAACCCGCCCCTACCGCTAATTGAGAATGGTGCAAGATATCAGTTTATACCAATTTAATGTGAAGTTGCACATATCTCGATCCCCCTCGCATACCCCCTACTCCCCCTGGTTGTTGGGGAGTAGGGGTTGACTTTGATGGGAATCTTGTCCCCCCCTCCGGCGGGGGGCGCCAGGGTGATCGGATTCTACGGGGCCTCATAAAAAATTGGTATTGTAAAACTTCATTAAGTTTCTCGTCAAAGATAGTCAGGAGTAGTATATGCTGACTGATCAGAAGGATTTGGACTGCCCAAGCAACCGCTTTCAACGCGGCATGAATTTACGAGCCACACCTATCACTCATCCAGCTAGCCGATTGGCAAACACATCCACAGAGGTTTGTACAAAACCGCAGATGGTTTGTTAATTAATGCGCTCCGTGAATGGGTATTACACGATCGTGGCAAAAGCACTCCCAAAAGCATTGAGCAATGGGATAGGGATCTGCGTAGCTGGGCCAATGCGGGTCAATCCGCTCAAAGTAAAAGTGAAGGGGGAGGGGCCGAAGGCCTCCCATGTCATTTAATAGATGACTATACTTTTACCAGCTATTAGTAAAGGTTTTTCTCTAAAAGTAAGGGCGATCGCACTCTCAAGCGTGCGATCGCCCTCATTTTAATTTAGCCAAGTTTTTTAAAGCTTGTACAGGTTAATTCCAGCTTCCTTCGCCATGATTTCCAAACCCTTGTGTTGCAAGGTTTTAATTGCCTTTGTAGAAAGGTGCAATCTTACCCAGCGCTTCTCCTGTGGCCACCAAACCCGCTTCCACTGCAAATTGGCGTCTTGCAATTTGTGAGTGCGGTGGTGCGAGTGAGAAACTGCAAAACCGTTATTCGCCTTCTTCCCCGTTAGCTGACATTTCCGTGACATACTTCCCTCCAGATTACCGTTTTTTGCGTGCAGCATTTCATTATACCCGAAGGAAGAAGGAAGAAGGAAGAAGGAACAAGGAAGAAGGAACAAGGAAGAAGGCTTGACTTATCCCTTTACCCATAGAAATAGACTGATACTTTTAATTCAGACAATCCCCGACAATCGGCGAAAATCTGAATATAGCACACTCATCAGATACGTCTGAGAGTATGGTGGTATCCCACAAAGCTTTAAGGAAAATCCCTAAAGCGCTACTCAAACTGGGTGTTTTCTAACCACAGTTGGGGCAGTGAAAAATTTTAGAGCCACCTAACTTTTATGGCTCTCACCGTATTTTGCACAAATTTTGGAGGTGTATTCTTCACTGGTTTTGACCAACCTCGAACCGCAAGGATTACAGAGATGCTCTCAAGCGAAAGCTTGAGAGAAGTGAGAGAAAGTCCAAGTCATCATTACTGATGGTTTTATGCAGGCTACTTCAGTCTACACCAATTGTCATGAGTATTATCTAAAAGTCTAGGAAAATATCATCCTAGCAATTGCTCTTACTCCCCCCCTTAGCAAGGGGGGGTTGGGGGGGTAATTACATTGCACGTTCAGTCAATTTTGTCAAGACTTGATTCGATCGCTTCATTATATAGCAACAGCGCAGAACCCCCTAGCCCCCCTTGTTAAGCAGGGGACAAAAAACACCGATCGCCGGCTCAGCAATAGAAATCAACTCTTGCTCCCCCCCTTAGCAATAGAAATCAACTCTTGCTCCCCCCCTTAGCAAGGGGGGGTTGGGGGGGGTAATTACATGGCACGTTCAGTCAATTTTGTCAAGACTTGATTCGATCGCTCGACAAAATCCTTCATCCCTTCAGCATCGAAACCCTTCTGGGCCATCAAAGCCAAGTCGTAAACGTGGTGACAAATCATACTCGCCAACTGGGCCGACGGAGACTCGCCGCCACCTTGAATAATCGCACCCTGACTCAAACTCGCCAGATTTTGAATCAGCGGGTGAGAGGTATTCACCAGCAAAACGTGGTCTTCGGGGAATTCGGCCGCTTGCTGCTGCAAAAGCGCCGTCATGTCGCGCATCCGGCGCAAAGCTTCCGGCAAAAGTACGATCGCAGGTGGCGTCGCCTCCGCAGAGTCAGACTTCAAAGCTTCTGTGCGAATGTTCACTTTCGGCTTATTGAGAGCTTTTTGGAACATTTCCTTAACTTGTTCGCTGCGAGTTTTATTCGTCGCCGGATCGACAATTTCCGCTTCTTTCTCTTTGTCAATTAGCGTTTCGTCGATGTCGGAATCAACCCGCGAGAATTTGACATCTGAGTGTTCTCGTTCCAAGAAGCTGATAAAGTGCGTGTCGATGAAAGAATCCATAAACAGCACTTCTAAACCTTGGCTTTTGTGCATAGCAACGTAAGTTGCTTGAGACGCAGGATCTGTACAATAAAACACCCGATTTTCGTGGCGTTTTTGATTGCGTTCCAAATACTCTTTCAGCGTCGTGTAAGGCTGCGTGGAAGTAGAATTTTCCGACTTCGGAGTGACATCTTGCCACAAATCTCCTTCCTCAGTTTGCACCTGAACTTCGGGCGTTACACTTTCTGGCTTCTCGGCTGTTGGTTCGTAGGTGCTGCGGTAGATTAAGATATCTTCGACTTGCTTTTTGAACTTGTCATCGTTGAGAGTTCCAAACTTGACAAAAGTGCCGATATCTTGCCAGCAGCGGATGTATTCGTCACGGTCGTCCCGGTAGAGTTCTTTCAGGCGATCGCCTACTTTTTTGGCAATATAATCAGCGATTCTCCGCACAGTGCGATTGCTTTGCAAAGAACTGCGAGAAACGTTCAGGGGAATATCGGTACTGTCAATAACTCCCCGCAGCGGCATCAAGAATTTAGGGATAATTTCTTCGCAGTGGTCGCTGACAAAAACCTGGTTGCAGAATAGCTTAATATTGCCTTGGGTAACATCGACATCCGGCCGCAGTTTTGGAAAGAAAAGAATCCCGTTGACAATAAAAGGATAATCTGTATTCAGGTGTACCCACAGCAGCGGCTCGTCTTGGAACGGGTAAAGGTAGCGGTAAAGTTCTAAGTAATCTTCTTTTTGCAAATTGCTGGCTGATTCCCGCCAAATTGCTTTGTGCTTGTTGAGTTCCTCACCCTCAAATTTGATGGGAACTGGCATGAAATCGCAGTAAGTTTTGATTAACTGCTTAATGCGACTGGGCTCTACATATTCTTGTTCTTCATCTTGGAGAGTAAGAGTAATAGTAGTGCCGCGTTCCGTGCGGGAAGATTCTGATAGTTCAAAAGCGGGAGATCCGTCGCAAGACCAGTGTACTGCTTGGGAGCCTTCTTTGTAAGAAAGAGTATCAATGTCTACTTTCTTCGCCACCATGAAAGAAGAGTAGAAACCTAGGCCGAAGTGACCGATAATTGCGTCGTCGCCGCTGCCTTGGTATTTTTCAATAAATTCTTCTGCGCTGGAGAAAGCGACTTGGTTGATGTATTTTTTTACCTCGTCGGCGGTCATGCCGATGCCGTTATCGGAAATTGAGAGGGTGTTGTTTTCTTTGTCGATCGCTATGTTGATTTGCGGTTCGCCCACCTCGCCGCTGTATTCGCCGGAACGAGAAACCATTTTGAGTTTGGCAATGGCATCGACGGCGTTAGAAATTAGTTCCCGCAAGAAGACTTCGTGGTCAGTGTATAGCGACTTCTTGATAATCGGGAAAATATTTTCGGTATGGATTGAGATTGTTCCCTGTTCTAAAACTGTCATAATTTTTCGCTAGGTATTTGTCGGTAATGAACCGTGATTAGTCATTGGTCATTGGTCATTGGTCATTAGTTCTTAATTGTTAGCCGAGCTGAATTTTCCTGTTATACGTTGTTAGCTGCTAACTACTAACTACTAACTACTGACTACTGACTACTGACTACTGACTGAGGACTAATGACTATTTAATGATTTTCGGCGATCGTGCTCTCTTCTGCCAAAGGGATTACCCTAAAAAGATGATTCGGTTTCCCTCACCATAATTGAGCGAGAAGCCATTGGCTTACATCATGGGGAGGAACGCGGCGGCGGTTTCAACCGCCCTCAATATGCTAGAATTAAATTGCAAGTAAGAATAACCATGTACGTGAAGAAGTGTTTTATTAAGGAGAAACCCCGCTCGTTATCTCGTCTCGGCATGACCGTAGCCTGGGTAAACAAGTAATGGTGAACATGGAGCGTACCTATCTGGCGTTGTGATGGACTCCGAAAGTAAAACAAAAGTAAGCGCAATTGCAATACCTCTGGTAATGGTAGTTGTTTTGAGCGTGTAGAGGTGATTTGTCAGCACCTGTAAGACCTCCATTATAGTCTTATGAATCCCCGTCTATGAAATGGCTGGGGAGATGTCAAATAGTAGCTCACAAAGGCAACCGCAGCAGGAAAGTAGCGCCTTGCCCCAATTCGCTGCGGGCGCTGAGGCTGCCACGATGTGCCCGGGCGATGGTTTGGGCGATCGCCAATCCCAGTCCCGAACCGCCGGTATGGCGCGATCGATCGCTGTTGACTCGGTAGAATCGATCGAATATTCGCTCTAAATCTGCAGCCGCGATCCCCATACCGGTATCTTGCACCTGAACGATCGCCTCTTGGTGGCTGCAATCTAAAATAACTGTTACTTTCCCGCCCGCCGGAGTGTATTGAATGGCATTAACAATTAAATTAGCAACTAAGCGATAAAGTTGGTCGGAATTGCCGACAACATTTAATTGCTGCGGCACTCGCACTTCGGATGTTAACTCTACCTTAGAAGCGATCGCCAAAGCTGCCAATTCCTCTACTAAATCGCTAACAAGGTCATTCAAACAACACAATTGAGGGCGATCGCGTATCACTTGATTATCCATGCGAGCCAGTAGCAGCAAATCAGCCACTAACTGAGTTAATCGTCGGTTTTGGCGCTCTACAGTTCGCAAAATTTCCCGCGCCTCTTTTTCATCCAATTGAGGCGTCAACAGCGCTGATTCTACTGTCGCCTGCGAAGCCGCTAAAGGCGTCCGCAATTCGTGAGCAGCATCCGCTGTAAACTGTTGGATTTGTCGGTAGGAAGAATAAATGGGTTTCATGGCTAATCCTGCCAATAACCAACTAGCAAAGCCTATCAAAATCAATGCTGTAGGCAATCCTAATTTTAAAACCCATTTCACTGTACTGAGATAATCATTAAAGTCTTGTAGGCTCCGGCCAACTTGAAAATATCCCCAATCTTGCTGTGTTTGGGTGTGGAGCGCTACAGAAATTTGGTGAAAAACATTACCTTTAGTATCAGTTATCGTTTGCCAGTATTGGGAGTTGAATTCGGCTGGTAATTCTTCTGGATAAGCACCGGCGGTAGCAATTAATTTCCCCGACTCATCAAATAAACGAATATAGTAATAGCCTTGGTTGATAGCGCTTAAAATATGGCGGCTTGGCAACTGTTCTTTAATGCCTTTAACTCCCATTAGGCGGAGGTTGGGCAACAGCTCATTGACTATTGGTTCTAGGCGTCCGGGCTGCTGCAATTTTGTTTCTAGGCTGTCGTGTAGCGTCCCCGCTACCGATTCTAATTCGCGGTCTATGGCTACCCAGTGAGCGTGGGCGATCGCCTTATATACGCCCAATCCCAGCAAGCTTAAAATCAAACCCATTACTGCTGCATAGGAAAGAGCTAATTGCCAGCGAGTTCGGTTAAAGAGTTTATTTTGATTCACATTGATTCGAGCGCTCTTTTTTAAGGTAAATATCCCAAGGTAAATAATACATTATTTTCTAATTGTACCAAGATTTCTGGATTAACTTCACCAATTTTATTTCGGGTAGTAATAAATATGTAGTGATTAGATATTTATTGGCTCAAAACATAGTTGTAATGATGGATAAAATACCAAATA
>NZ_JAUBPT010000097.1:0-18067 GCF_036700905.1 Microcoleus sp. S13_C3
TAGCTTTATTCCTGAACCTTGGCCAAGCCGTTCTCACTTTTCTACGGCTTAAATTTTAAAAACCTACCCCTGAAAGCACGGAGGGGGCGGGCACGGGGGCACCGCCCCTACAGGATTTAATTAAGTCGGTTTGGAGTGATGCCAGGGGTGGAGAGTTGCGGAGACTTCGCCAGATGATGTAGTCGAATTCCTGTTGAATTTGTGGGATTAGTTGGAGAGTAAGGGCGGTTTTGCCAATACCCGATAAGCCTAAAATGGTGATGAGGCGGGTGCGGCCTAAAATCCAGTTTTCGAGGGTGGTGAGTTCGGATGTGCGGTTATAGAATAGGTTGGGTTCTGGTGCATCAGCTAAATCTAAATGTATTTTATGTTCGGAATTGCTTGTTTTTTCGTTAAACTTATCCTTTTCTTGCGGTTCAGATTGTAATTTTTTGGAGGATTGGGAACTATCAACAGAGATGTTACCAATATGGATACAGCCATTGCCAAAAAGCGAGATATTACCAACTTGTAAATTTTCCAGCTTTGCTCTAAAATTTGCTTTAGATACTTGTTCCTTGCCTAATGCAACTGATAAAAGTTTCCATAATTTAAAGCCAACCTCTTTAACGTATTTCTCTGAACGGTTGTGATGCTGTGCAATTTCTTTATATTTCTGATTGTTCCAAGTGCCACGCAATATAGCTTTTTGCAGACTATCTAAGTGTTTTCCCGTAGTAGTCAAAGCTAGATGGTCTACAAATTCTAAAGCTTCTTCAACGTCCATCGGTCACGTAGATGCAAGGGGTTGACCTGATTGTAACCCAACTAAATATGACTTTTTCACTAGCAACCAACTAAATGTGACTTTTTATGACCTAGTTGGGATGGAAAAAACTACTAAATATGACTTGATATGGCTTGACAAGCTTTGGTATTTAGGAAATAATTTATACTTAAGACAACAAAAGGTTATCCTAAGCGCTAGTTGTATCTACCTGTTATGACACAACCGAATATTTTGGAACTCGCGAAACAGGGAGATGCAAAGGCGATCGCGCTTCTGCTGAACCGCCAGCTACAAGCCAAGGGCATCACCGCCGCAGCTTCCCTTAAGGATGGTTGTTTACAGGTGATGCTGGAAGCCGCAGAAGCGCCTAGTCAGCAAATATTGGCCCCGTGGGTGAGTAAGTCGATCGCTGGCTTGGGGGCTGCATCGATTGAGAAAGTGAAGGTTTACGGGCGACAGACGGGCGCGAAGGTGCCGGCGTGGAGTCAAGAGTTTGAAGTGGCGGGGCCAAATTTGCCTGTTGCAAATGTCACAGAGGGGCGGGCAAGTCCTAGTGAGAATACGGAGTCAAATCAGCTTAGTTTGAAGGAACGGGCTAAGCTTGGGGATCTGGAGGCGATCGCATCTTTGTTAAATCTTCCGTTGCAAAATAAGGGAATTACGGCGACTGCGAGTTTGCAAGATGGTTGTTTGCAAGTGATGCTGGAGTCCGATGTGGTTCCTGATGAGGAGGCTTCTATCAGGATTGTCCGCAGGGAGTTGACGAATTTGAAGGCGGGGGCGATCGCTTCTGTGAAGGTTTACGGGCAGCAGGCGGGTGAGGATTTTCCGGCTTGGAATCGAGAGTTTGAGATAGTGGTACAAGTAAGTCACCCAACGTCTAAAGCTGATACCTCAACGCCTAAGCCATCCAAGAAAGTTGAAACTGAAGAATTAGTTGAAATGCTTGTTCCTGGGCTTAAGCAACTCAAAAATGGGATAACAGGTATTGGCGTGGCCTGGTTATTAGGTGCTTTTATTGGTTACTTATGGATGTTTTGGGTTGGGCTGATTATTCATGCAATCTACATTTGGAAATATTTTGATAAACAAGTTATAAAAATAGTCTCTATTTTGGCTGACCAGTTCAATAATTTAGTGTCATCTAATACCACTTTTAACACTCAACCCAAAGCTGAGAATGGCAACACATCAACAAAATTCACCGTTAGTGGCACTCAATCTCATCAGAATAAACAGTCTTGTCCTCGCACCTACTTGGGTGCATCTATCTTAGTAACCATCCTGGCTTTCCCTCCTTTAGGAATAGCAGCAATAATCTTTGCTGCTCAGGTTGTAAGTAAATATGAGCAAGGGGATTACGAAGGAGCTAAATCTAATTCTAATACAGCTAAGGTTTTGTGTATTGTAGGTGGCGCCATTGCGGTTACTTTTTATGTGTTGCTGCTTTCAGTTTTTGGGATATCACTGTTTGCTAACACTCAACTTGAAAGCCAAGCTAAACAATCGGAAGCTAAACAATATATTAGTTCTATTAATAGAGGTCAACAAGCTTATTACGCAGAACATACTAAATTCTCCTCTACGATAGAAGAAATAGGATTGGGGCTAAAAACAGAAACAAACAATTACAAATATACTATTTTTAGCGTAGATAACACGAAAGTTATAGCATCAGCAACAGCAAAAAATAAAAACTTAAAAAGTTATACAGGAGCAGTTTTTTCAATTAAGGGTATTGATGGTAATGATACTACAAAAGCTGATGTTTGTGAAACAGATAGACCATCTCAAACACCTCCTAATATACCTCAATTAATTGGCAACGACATTCAATGTCCTGCTGGCTCTGTGTCTTTAGATTCATTAAAATCTGTGTCTCCCGATTCATTAAAATCGGATAGTACAAAAGTTGGTGTTGAAGTTCCCACACATCCGTCGTGTTCAAGAAAATATGTAAGCGTTAAACTAGATACATTTGAAAACTGTCTAGTTGACGGAATGACATATTCTCAAGTGGCAAATGTTCTTGGTTATGCGGGTAAACTTCAGTCTCAATCTGGTAGCATAGAGATGTGGCAGTGGAACGATGGTGAAGGCAAATATTTATCTGCTATTTTTTCTGATGGTAAGTTGATGAGTAAATCACAGATAGGTTTAGAACCTGGTAGAGATTAGAAGATACATAAAGTAACTGTCGCCTCCTCTACCAACTTTTGAAAAAGTGCGATCGCCCTTACGTCCCAACTTGTCACAAAGTGCGATCGCCCCTCGCCTCTATTTTTCAAAAAAACGCTGCTTACTGATAAAGATTGTGGTTCGGATCTAACCAAACAATATAAAACACATCCTCAATAAAGAATCCATGCACTCGACCATGCTCGTTAGTTGACAGAGAAAACTGATAAGGAACCGTTACCAATTCTTTTTCATTCGGAATACCAAACCCATTGGGTTCCGTTGTTTCTCGCCACTTAATGGGATGACAGCGAAGGGATTGACTGCGATTCATCTTCACTTCTTGTGCTGTCAATGTGGATAAATCGCGCAGTCTTTCCAATAAAATAATGAAATAATTCGCATCCCGATCGCGAATTGAGAATTTTTCATTCTGAGTTTGCAGGTACTTGAACGAAAATCCCAAGCCTTCGGGCGATTTCGGTTGAGAAGGGACAATTTTAGACAGAGGTTTCTTCTTTGACACGACCAGAATAATATTTTTTCATCGATTCTTGAGAAATAATGGCATGACAAGATTCGTCTCTCGGCAAATTCCCTCTCGCTTCCAGCCAAGGCATTTCACTGCAAATCATTCGTTCCAAAGTTTCATCATCATACTCAAAATATGCCTCACCAACTTCTTCTATAAATTGCCCAATTTTTTGGGGAAGTTTCGGTTGTTCGATTTTCTCTGTAATTGGTTCCCAGCTAAATTGGCGTTGATACTTCTCCAATAAATCCGGAATAACTGGCCCGTGAATCCAGGCTTGAAAATCTGCATCAAAGAGTGGCTTGCCGTAAACTCCTAAATACCAAGCTTGAGCGTAATACAAGAGTTTTTGTAGCTTGTAGACGTTGATTGCTACATTATTTTGCGAAGCTAACCAAATGAAAGCATTTGCAATATCTCGATCGCTGATTTTTTCCGAATTAGTTGCAACCGCAACAACTTTCAGTTGACCTTCGCCTATCTGTTCCAATAGTTCATAAACTGACAAGTTAAATTCTCCGGCAATTTGCTCAATTCTTTGCCAGACTGGAGAACTTACATTTATTTGATATTCAGTTGTTATTGAGGTAGTTTGGGTCATGGCAGTTTTTTGAGCCGACTTAAATAATTTTAGCAAACAGTGCGGAATAATGACTTAATAGCGATCGCCCTTACACCCCAAATTGTCAAAAAGCGCGTGAAGCGCAGCTATCCCGTAGGGAATCGCCCCTACATGAATTATTCAAGCTAATTCCGACACACTCAGCCGCCCTTCTACGGGTTCATACTCATCCTCTAAAAGCCAATACTGTGCCTCATCATAACTCTGACTAGAAAACACAACTTTATAACCCTCAGCCGGATTGTAGATCCGACAATTTACATCAGCGTCACTTAGTAACAAAAGCAGATAAGGTGGTGAAAGATTTGGATCGATCCATACCTCTGTAAATTCCCAGTTATTCTTCACTAAATCGGCTTCGAGGCGTAACGTGGTATCGGTTTTCTGCATCAACTGTTATCTCTCCGTAGTAAAGTAAAAGACGGCTACCATCCGGGTCAACTCTATAACCAATTGATTCAGCCAAAAACATACCATAACGATCGTAGCCCCGAATCGTACCTGTAAATTCTCCATCTTCTATTATGGCTTGAGCTACCTGATTCATAGTAGCCTCATCGTTAAAAATATGAGCAGCACGTCCTTTATTAAGCAGTCTTCTCATTTGTGGCGTATCTGGCAAGTGTTTAGCAATGTGCCTGCTGTAAAGAGTGATTTGGCGATTAATTCCACTCATTAATTAATTACTGAGCATACCAGTATGATTAAATCATGCGATCGCCCTTACATCCCAAACTGTCAAAAAGCCTGTAGGCGTAACCAGCCGCAGGCAATGGGCGCACCATCGCTATGCCTTTAGCAAATCCCAATCAGTCAACAGTTGATACTACGAAACATCGCTCTCAAAAATACTTGACAGTCAAAATCTAGCGGTGTATTATAGAAGTAGTGCAAACAATGAAAAACATGAGACTAAAAAGTTGGGAGTCTCCTCGCAGCGAGGGTAGAAACTCCAAAGGCAAAGGCGGCTCAGCCAGGGCTCGGCAACTCAAAAAGCAACAGCAAACTCTGCGAAAACAGTTAAAAGCTCAACACGATCGACCAAGCGATCGACAAAACCACCCACAAAACAACCAACAAAACCATCAAGGGAAGGAAACCAATAATTCCTTCCCTTTTTTTGTATCTTTCCGCTGCTCAATCCCGCTGAATGTTCGGACAAATCGTGCTAGTAATGCTCGCCTGCGAGGGTTGCTCTTGCCAGCAGTTGAGAATGCCTTGCAACTCCCCCTTCAAAGTTTCTAAGGCTGCAATTTGCACGGAAATTTCCTCTACCTTAGCCGTTAGATGCTGCTTCGCTTCCGAGCAAGGCAACTCTCCCCGATCGCGAACCTCTAAAATATCCTTAATTTCCTGCAGGCTCAAACCCAGAGCCTGAGAGCGTTTAATAAACGCCAACCTGTTGAATACGGTTTCGCCAAACAAGCGATAACCAGCGGGCGATCGCTCCACCGCAGGAGACAGCAAGCCCATCTCCTCATAGTAACGAACAGTTTTGACCGACAAACCGCTACAGGCAGCTACAGAGCCAATTTTGTACAGTTTCTCGGCAACAGAAATATTCATAAACCAAGCATCCAAGATCGAAAGACTTTCTTGCCCTATCTTTTAGTGCCTCAGATCCAGGGAGTCGATCGGCACATCGCCCAGTCACCATTGCGCGGTCATCTTAATAAGGAGGATTTTTTTTAGACACGTTAAGCACCGGTAACTGAGGTCTAGAAGACTGAGGAGGAAGATAGTATTCGGGAGCAGGTGCGGTTTGTTCGGCTCCAGAGCGGTAAAATTGCCACCAGCGGAGAGCCATCGCCACCCCAGCGGTGCCAAGCCCAAAAGCCAATAAAGAGCCACTCGCACCGATACTGCCGATGGCGGCATCGACAACGCCCACTGTCACAACAAAGCTGGTAATTGGCTCTTTACGGTAAGCTGACCTCAAAAGTCGCGTCCACGAAGCATTCATTTGGTTTTACTCTGTTCTATATTTATTTACAATCTCTAAAACTTAGAGTTGGCGGAACGATCGGGATTCCTAGCTCAAAGACTAGCTTCACCGAAAATCTGGGCGGAGCGTAGCGGAGGGCTGAAGCCCCGTCCTTCGCTCGACGGCTTTACATTGAATTAAATCCCCGCGGGGTGGAGGGGTATGGTGTCCCCTCCGAGAGGATATGGTTGTCCTCAAACACCCATTTCTGGGGTAAAGTTAGCTTCGCCAAAGTTATCGGTCGGTACTTTCCAAAGCGCACGTCCTTAAACCCCTTAGAGATGTTTAACGCTTTGGTTCTAGAGCAGTGAACTAGCTACGCATTCCCTGGTAGGAGCTTTAACGCTTGCCGATAACGTAGTCCTCAAGAGACTTAGGCTGGTCAGCTACCTAAAGTTGGAGGCTCGAAGCCCCCGTACTTCAGTCGGGGGTGCTGACCTAAATTAATCTTCTCGCCTGTGGGGAATTGTACGGGAGCGAGGCAAAATTGCCAAGCTTGTGAAATCAAAATTCCACCCCATATATACCTCCAAAAGCCAGCTATTGCATTCTGGAACAGAACTCTCTCGGCAGAGAAGTCGCTGGGCTTGTTTCTAATTAATATTTTAATCAATTCCCGAATTTGTCGCGGTCAGCAGAATTCACACCCGCTGCCGTTCCAGTCAAGACAAAGTGTAAGGCTGACCGCGCCGTTGCTAAAATTAGTTGAGACCTAACCAGGACAGCAAGCCCTGGCCTGTGACATACTCGATAATTAAAGTTAGAGAAAAACCGATCATCGCGGCTCGACCGTTAAGGCGTTCCGCGTAGCTGTTGAAACCAAACTTTGGCTGTTCCAGTTTGGGAGTGACGGTGGGTTGTAGTTGTGTCATTGCTTTGGGTACCTGGCGATCGACGCTATTCAAATGTGAAATCCAATGTTAGTTACAAATCTTAAACATTGCTACTTCTATTATAAAGAGGGTTAACCGCCGTCAACCGTCCCCGAAGAGAAAAAACTGCTGCCAACTAATGCCAATTAATTATACCCACTCAAAATATGACTAATCAGTTAGATAACGATAAGCTTCCTGTCGCCGTACAGCGAGTAGCCTTTGCCCTTCGTACAACAGGCTGGGTTTGCTTCTGGGTACAGTTAGTGCTAGGGGTGGTAGCGGCGATCATTTTGCTCTTTGCCATCCCCTTCGCCCTCCCCAGGGCTACCGCCGGTGCGGGTTCAAACAGTGCCGGCACCGGCGGCGGCGTATTTTTTGCCATTTGCGGGCTGGCCGTACTCGCTTACAGCGTATATCGCTCTTTTCGCTTCACTCGCTTGTCGAGACAACTGCGATCGCCCGCTAACGCAGTCCGCCCCAAAAAAGCAGACACCATCAAAGAGGTGCGGCTGTCACTGATGAGCAACTTGTCAGGAATGGTGCTGACGCTGATCGGCGCAGAAGCCATCAGCGGCACGCTTTTAGCCAAATCTCTAGCTCAGCCGCAAGCCTTGTTCGGTGCCGCAGTTGATGTGGGTCGATTTATTCAGCCCCTAGATATATTTGTGGTACTCGCCAATACTCACGCCACTGTTGCCCATTTTGTCGGAATTTTCGGATCTCTTTGGTTGCTCGATCGCATCCACAAACAATAGTCCCAGGGAATTGGGCATGGGGCATGGGGCATGGGGCATGGGGCATGAGCCTTCCCAGGGAATTGGGCATGGGGCATGGGGCATGGGGCATGGGGCATGAGCCTTCCCAGGGAATTGGGCATGGGGCATGGGCATGAGTGGGAATTGGTTATAAGTTATTGGTTATTAGTTATTGGTTATGCGTTATTGGTTATTTGTGAGGGCCTACTAATGCCCTGGGAAGGCCGATGCCCGATGCCCGATGCCCGATGCCCGATGCCCGATGCCCGATGCCCGATGCCCGATGCCCGATGCCCGATGCCCCACTCTCCCACTCTCCCCCAACCCAAATCCGGAATCACTGCCAACCTGTCGAAGAACGTACTCAGATACCTTCTACCAAGACAACATGAATATCATGGCACTGAAACCCGAGACTTATTTTGGGGTGACAGATCACCCAACTATTGAAATTTCTCAAGAAAGTTTTCGTTCTGTCCTAGGTCAAATAGAAGCTGAACTCCTATGTAGCGACACCTATAGCCAAGCTCTAGCTAGCTTGCAAACAATGTTGGGCGAAGCAGCCTCCGCTGCCGAAATTTTAATTAGAGCAGTTAGCAGAGAAGCCGTCAAGCTCGCATTCGATCGATTTCCCAAACAAAACAAAATTGAACCGCAATTAGCCCAAGACAGTTTTACTGCTGTAAGTCCCGCCTTTGAGACGGTGACAGAAATTCAAGAATTGGAGCCACCAGTAGCTGCTCCTGTCTTCTATTGGCGCAGCGCTAGTGTGGAAGCGCCGCCCCAAACCGAGTCCGACACTGAAACTTCCGATCGAGACACTAACACTTCTGAAGACAGCAAACAAGCGCCCCAAGACGAACTTAAAGTCGAGTCGGCTCCACCTGCAACTGTCACCGTCCCCGGAAAATTCTTCCCAGGGTTCGGTTTTCCCAAAAAGCCGAAAAAACTCACCAAGGAAGAAGAAGCAGCTTTAGCCGTTCAAGAGCGAGAAGAGTGCCTGCGGGAGTTGGGTAAAGAATTGCGTAAGGGACGGCAAATTCGCTCCCTATCCCTGCTGCAACTCCACAGTCAAACTCTCGTGCCGGTGCACCACATCGAATCGATCGAAAATGGGGAAATCGACAAACTGCCCCAAGATATTTACGTTAGAGGTTTTATCCGCAGACTGGGCGACGCCTTGGGACTAGACGGTAGCGCTATGGCGAATGCTTTGCCCAAACCCGATCCGAGTCCAATTCCCAGTATGTATGTGTCTGTTTCCGATTCCGACTCAGGCGAAGGCTTTCAAATGCGTCCGGTGCATTTGTACATCGGCTACACCGCTTTGATGGCTGGGGCTGTAGGGGGTTTGGGTTGGCTGTCGCAGCAACCCGTGGTGCCAGGAGCACAGGCAGTACCTCAACCGCAGGTGACACCGCCAGCCTCAGTTGCACCGGCTCAGAAGACCCCAGAAAAAGCACCTCAACCGGGCTTGAAGAAGTCTAATAGTCACGGGGGAATGATTATGGGGGCTGACATGGCGCCGCCGGAGGTGATTTTTGGTTAGTGTGTGTCGGGCGAGCGATCGTCCGACAACTCTCTTGGCGCAGGTGAACTCTGAAACCGAGTTTCAGAGTTCACCTGCATAGGGACACTTGCTTGAAGAAATAAGTCCCGCAAAGCAAATACGGTTGAGATTGTAGTTCAATCCCCGCTTTTCATCTATCTGTAGAGTCAATTCTAAAATCTAAAATCTAAAATCTAAAATCTAAAATCTAAAATCGCCAGCCCGTATACCCAAAGTGATTTTTCAACTGCATCAGGAAACCCGATATCTGCGATAAACTATCTATTTGACCACTCCTAAAAGAGGTTTTCGATAAGATGAGTTCCCCAGCTACCGCTGCTTTCTCCGATCTCGATCCGTTATCGACTCACTCGCCAACAGTCACGAGTTTGGCGGCACCAGACAGTGCTTTGGTAACGGCTCAACTGCCACAAAAATCTTGGACAATAGAAGATAGTGAGAAACTCTACCGAATTCAAGGTTGGGGCGAACCGTATTTTTCGATCAATGCAGCCGGTCACGTTACAGTGTCTCCCAAGGGCGATCGCGGCGGTTCCCTCGACTTGTGCGAACTGGTAGACTCTCTCAAACAGCGAAATTTGGCTTTGCCCCTGCTGATTCGATTTTCTGATATTTTGGAAGACCGGATCGAGCGCTTAAATTCGTGTTTTGCCAGAGCGATCGCTCGCTACAATTACAAAAATGTCTATCGCGGTGTCTTTCCAGTTAAATGCAACCAGCACCGACAATTAATTCAAGATTTGGTGCGTTTTGGTGAACCGCATCACTTCGGACTGGAAGCCGGATCAAAACCAGAATTAATGATAGCTTTGGCGACATTAAAAACCCCAGGCGCTTTGTTAATTTGTAATGGTTACAAAGACCGCGAATACATCGAAACTGCTATTTTGGCGCAGCGGCTAGGGCAAACTTCCGTAATTGTGCTGGAGCAAATAGAGGAAGTAGAACTCGCAATTGCCGCCAGCAAAGCATTAGGAATTAAACCGATTTTGGGAGTGCGAGCAAAACTCACTACCAAAGGGGTTGGCCGCTGGGGAGGTTCCACGGGCGATCGGGCAAAATTTGGCTTGACAATTCCTGAAATTATCCGTGCAGTCGGCGAACTAGAAAAAGCTGGAATGCTCAATTGTTTGCAGTTACTGCACTTCCACATCGGCTCTCAAATTTCCTCAATTAGTGTCATCAAAGACGCCATTCGAGAAGCCAGCCACATTTATGTAGAATTAGCTAAATTGGGAGCTAATATGAACTACTTGGACGTAGGCGGTGGACTCGGCGTTGACTACGACGGGTCTAAAACAAACTTCCACGCTTCCAAAAACTACAATATGCAAAACTACGCTAACGACGTAGTAGCGGGAGTGAAAGATGCCTGCGACGAGCGGAAAATCCCGGTTCCAATTATCATTAGCGAAAGCGGGCGGGCGATCGCTTCTCACCAATCAGTGTTAGTTTTTGACGTACTCGGTACTAGCGATGTCCCCAGAGAAGTACCAGAACCAGTAGATGAAAACGCGCACCAAATTCCGCGCAATCTCTACGAAATTTACCAATCTATCAGTCCCGAAAATTACCAAGAAGTTTATCACGATGCCATCCAATTCAAGGAAGAGGCAGTCAGTTTATTTAACTTAGGCTATTTGGGGATTGCGGAACGGGCGAAAACCGAACAGTTGTACTGGGCTTGCTGCGATAAAATACAGGCGATCGCGCGACAAAAAGAATATGTATCGGAGGATTTGGAAGACTTAGAAAAGGTGATGGCGTCCATTTATTACATCAACTTATCTGTTTTCCAGTCAGTACCAGACAGTTGGGCAATTAACCAATTGTTCCCAATTATGCCAATTAACCGACTCGACGAAGAACCAACTCAACGCGGTATTTTAGCCGATCTTACCTGCGACAGCGACGGCAAAATCGACCAATTCATCGATTTGCGAGATGTGAAGTCGGTTTTGGAACTGCATACTCTCAAACCTGGAGAACCTTACTATTTGGCGCTATTTTTGGGAGGTGCTTATCAAGAAATTATGGGCAACCTTCACAACTTATTCGGCGATGCTAATGCAGTTCACATTCAGCTAACACCTTCTGGCTATCATATCGAACACGTTGTGAAAGGAGACACTATGAAAGAAGTCCTTAGCTACGTACAGTACGATTCAGAAAATTTGGTGGAAAGCATCCGCCGTCAGACAGAAGCAGCTTTGCAGCAAAATAAAATTACTCTTTCCGAGGCCCAACTTTTGCTGCAAAATTACGAGCGGAGTCTCAGCCAATATACTTATCTTCAGTCTTAAAATGTAGGGTGTAACTGAGATGTTGCACCACTGTCAAGAAGCCTTTTATGAACAGGCTTTTCGGCCTGTTCCACAAACAGTAGATTTTCTTGTGGAACAGGCCGGAAAGCCTGTTCTTGAGAATGGTGGAAGAGGTGAGGTGCAACCTAAGCACATTACCAGAATTAAAAGCTGAGATCATAAACGTAAAAGTAGGGTGCGCTAGGCGCACCTTACCTTGAGCAATTAGCAATTAGCAATTAGCAATTAGCAATTAGCAATTATCCACCATGACCGAGAATTTCAGATATCGCCCGCCGCTCTTCTCCGTGTTGAGTCGGTAAAACTTGGCGAGCGTCAGTAATCAGCCAATCGAGAGCCGCCGCTTGCAAATCGATCGCAGCCCCGGTTTTATCAACGCAGTAGCGCCCGAACACCAGTTTGTCAACCAACCGCACCTCTGGGCCCAAACGGGAATACTCAAAAATCACGCTGTTTTCCACAGTGGCGCCACTGCAAAGCCAACAATTTGGGCCGATCATTGTCGGGCCGATAATTTTTGCTCCATCCTCAATGATCGTCATCCCGCCAATGTAAACAGGCCCAGTAATATCAACCTTATCCCAGTTAACAGCTACATTCAAACCAGCGTAAACACCGGGGCGCACTTCAATCCCCGGAATAGAAACATTTTTAACTTGTCCCAGTAGCACGCTCTGAATTGCCCGCCAATAGTCAGGAACTTTGCCGATATCCACCCACTCAAAGTCCATGCTAATTCCGTAAAAAGGCGCGCCTTCTGCTACTAGCTTGGGAAATAACTGCGAACCGATATCGTATTCCTGGCCCGAAGGGATGTATTTGAATATTTCCGGTTCAAAAATATAAATACCAGTGTTAATGTCGGTACTCAGAGCTTCCTCTACAGAAGGTTTTTCTTGGAAATCTTTAATTTTGCCAGACTCGTCTGTTACCACCACTCCGTAACTGGGAACCTCCTCGCGGGGAACCGATTTCATAACAATAGTAGCGATCGCCCCTTTTTCCCGGTGCCACTTCACAGCAGCAGTCAAGTCCAAGTCAATCAAAGCGTCGCCGCACAGCACCACAAAAGTATCGTCAAAAAACGGCGAGAAGTCCTGAATTCGTTTCATGCCACCAGCCGAACCGAGAGCCTCTCCAATCAGTTCTCCCTCCTCAATTCGCCCTTCAAAAGAATAGGCAATTTGTACCCCAAACTTTTGACCGTCGCGGAAGTAGTTTTCAATCACGTCTGCCAGGTGGGAAACATTGACCATAATCTGGTCAAATCCGTGCTGGCGGAGCAATTCAACCAAAAACTCCATCACTGGCTTTTGCAGGATGGGAATCATCGGTTTGGGTATTGTCTGAGTAATAGGACGGACGCGAGTGCCTTTACCGGCCGCCAGAATCATCGCTTTCATTATTAACTTCCTCAACCCTCTTTTAATTGATATCAACTGAACAATACAATTAGATGCTAGCGGTTGCGATCGAATCGATCGAGCACAGCAAAATCCTGACCAGTTTATAGGCGACATCGTACCAGGCTATCAATCATTTATCCCCAATTTACCTAGATTTAAGAAACCAGGAATAGGGAATCACCAAGAACTTCGCACTGCCGCTCTCCGCATTCGGGGCTCAGCAACAGAATGCCATAGAGCGAGATTCTGCCTGGAATCTTAACCGACGCAGTGGCATAGTTATTAGTTTCCCCCCAGAACCTAATACCCTGCAAGCTCAAAGCGCGCGGATTTTGAGGTCTTGGTAAAACTCCTCTTGAAGCAACTCTACTTTAGACTGAGCCGATAGCAGCAACAACGCCCAAAAAATACCCACCCGGTCATGATTTGGCAAGTGAACTTCCCCAGTCGATACCGGAGGTTCTGAATGGACAGGAGAGTGCGAGTCGTTATGATGCCAGAGCTCTAGCAATGTGTCCAAGTCCAGCCAACCCTCGTCAATTTCCGCGCCCCGCTGAGCCAGAAACCGTTCGAGTTCACTAGCAGTTTCTACGAGATTTTCTTGGTGAGCTAGCTCAAAGATAGCTTGGGCCGCTTGCGATCGCATTTTTGAGGTAGGGCGGCGCCGGGGGGTAACTGTCTGCTGCTCCATTGCTGCTTTCATTAGCTGCAACTGCTCAATCAGTTCTGGGAGAGTCACCGGGCGTTTTTGCGGTAGTTGAGCTACACCGCGACGGCGCAATTGCCGCTCTAAATGCTGCGGCAAGTGTCGCCCGCCTGAGTGCTCTGCGTCTTCTACTGCAGGCTCGTCGGCGTCGGGATTCGCGGGGGGTTCGGAGAGGACGATACTTTCTGCTTTGAGCAAAACCAGCATTGAAGCGTACAAAAACGCTTGGCCGGAGTGGGACAAATCGGAGAAATCCTTACTCTGATCTGCATCGCAGGCGTTCGTAAGCTTGCTCAGACATCGATCGAACACTTCAATTACCTTAACGTCCCAAGGATCGATTTCTCCCCGTTCGGCTAGGTCAATTAAAATTGCGATACCCTCAGAAATCGTTTCTAAGCCATCTTGGTCTCGGGAAACGGCCATTCGATTTTAGATTTTAGATTTTAGATTTTAGATTTTAGATTTTAGATTTTAGATTTTCCCTCTGAGAAAATCAGAGAGCATATCAAGTTAATTGGCGGTCATTTCAGGATTGGTGCCCTCAATGGCTGCTATTTCTAAACTTATCGGTTCTGCACTTTCTAACAAAGGTTGTTTGGCTTCTACTTCGGCTTTATAGCGTTCAAGATTTTGTTCTAATTCCTGAATCCGCTGCTCTTTTTCGCGAACTTGGCGAATCTCTTGGCGCGAGGCGAGGGTTCGCTGCATTCTCGACCACAGACTGAACAGCCACGCTAGTGTTGCCCCTAATCCGGTCGCTACAATTAGTTCTACGCACAGCGGAGCTTTAACTTGGACGCCTTCGATAACTTGAATCGCGACTGGCTGTGTATTTTCGATGCTGAATAATACTAGAGCCAAGCAAATCAGAAAGATGAAGAAGAAATTTAGCGATCGCATTTTCTCTGTTCCTAATTCTCAATTCAGGTTAAGCAAATTCTTGGCCCTTTGTCAACTGTCTTTTGGCAGATGCTGCCAGTTTTTTTGATAACATCAAATCGGGTCAATTAACCATAATATCCGGGGAGGGGCGGGTTTATTGCAGCTCTGAGAGTTGATTGAAGAGATTGGTTAACCCGCCCCCGCAGGACATATCCTGGGAGCATCTCACCTTTGCAGCCCTCCGCTAGAAATTGGAGTTTTGAGGCAGGAGGCAGGAGGCAGAAGGCAGAAGGAAAGAGGAAGAAGGAAAGAGGAAGAAGGAAAGAGGAAGAAGGAAAGAGGAAGAAGGAAGGAGCCAGAAGAAGGAAGGAGCCAGAAGAAGTATTTTTACAAATATGAGATGCTCCCCATCTCCTCTTTAGGTTTGACCGATGTTTTGGGGTTTCTTGCCGATTCCCAGTGCTGGCAATATTTGATATTTCAAAGCAATGCCTGCGGCTACAAATAAGGCAATAATCAGCGCCCCAATTCCTACCGGGCTGGGAATCCAGAATATCGCCTCCAAATAGTTAACTTCTCCGGGTTTGAGCTTCCAAACTAACTGTTTTCCTTGCTGAGAGCTTTCGGGAACCAGGGCACCGGCGACAGTTTCAATACTTTCGGCGCCCCAAGGCGTGTTCAAGCTAAAGTCTAGCTCCAAAAGTCCCCCCGGACTCAGCAGCAGACTGCCATTAGAAGAAAGCAGTGAAAGAGAGCGCAAATCCAATTCCAAACTCAACCGATTTCGTAGCACCAATAATAAATTATTCTGCTTGACACTAAGGTGAGATTCAAACTTCGGCAAATCTGTTTCTAGCGGACTTGAAACCCGATATTGTGTGGTTGGTGCGACGGGATTGTAAAATTGGTTGAACTTGTCTTGCAACTCTGCTCCATTATTGAAAGGAATCCTCACTAGAACTTCTGTGGGGGAAAGTCGTTTAGTTTTTCCGTCCAGCAACCTCACCCGGCGTTCTACGCTTTTCAACCATTCTGCAACAGTTTCGCTACTGAAGCTCGTCAACCTTTCCCCCAGTTTAATGTGCTGCACGATTTCGCCACGAGTTTGACTCTCAAAGTTGACCCCGACATCGTACTGAACGCATCCAGTCACTAGAGTTAAAAGGCAAAAAACCAAAGGTAAAAGAAAGAAAAAGTGCTTTTTCTTCTTCCCAGTTCCATCCTTGACATTTGGCTCTTTCATTATAAATTTTTCCCTGTTTTTACCTATTTGCATGAATTAGCAAAGCGTTGAATTGCCGACACTGTTTCTATGTTTGTTTAAGTGGTTTTAACTGGTTCCTAGGCTCTGCCTGGGAACCCATGTCCAGAGGCTTTGCCTCGCAAGCTTTCATCCAAATTCGAGGCAGAGCCTCACGATATGTATTACCAGGCAGAGCCTGGTAACGAGTAAAACCGCACTGAACTTATTGCCTCGAAGCTACACCCAAATGTTGAAACAGCATACTCGGCAAATAGGCTGCACCGCCTACCCATTCGGCTTCGCTACTCAAATCTGCCAAATTTTTAAAGGCTTCAAAAATGCTGCCTGCCACCATTGTATTCTTGACGCGACCCACAATTTTGCCTTTTTCTACTTTATAGCCTAAGTCCAAATTGACAGAAAATTCGCCAGCTAACTGATTGGACTGACCGGCACCTAAAACCTGCTCTACTATTAGACCTTCGTCCATGCTAGCAATCAAGTCTTGATTGGCGGTATTTCCTGGGGAAATGCAAAAGTTAGTCAAATCAGGGCCGGGGCGAGACAATCCGCCACGAAAACCGTTGCCGGTTGATTGTACAGCGGCGCGAGCGGCCCACCTGCGATCCCAATAAAATCCGGTGACAGTACCTTTGTCTATCAAGACTTTGCGGGTGGTGGGTGTACCTTCGTCGTCAAAGGGACAAGCAGAAGGGCCTAAAGTGGGGTCTTCAAAAAAGGTAAAGCGTTCGTCAAATAAGGTTTCGCCGATTTTGTCGGCTAGGGGAGAGGCTTTTTGAACTACTGCTTGACCTGAAAGGATGGTATCAAAGAGGCCGCCGAGGGTGCTAGCGGCGGCTCTGGGGGTAAATAATACTGGGTAGGAACCGCTGGTGATGGTGGCTGAATGTTCTGCGAGGCGGTATTTTTCGAGGAGTGATTCGAGGATGCTGTTGGTGTCTAGGGGACGATCGCGCGCAACGTCGTAACTGTATGCTTGCATAAAGTCTTCTCCCTTTACCAAATTGCCAGCAATAGTGCCACTGACTATTTGGCTGCTTCTTTCGGCATACAAATCTTGCGTGGTGGCAATTTTCACGCGGCCGCTGCGGACGTGAAAGCCGACATCTACCATAATATCGGGATTGTAGGCGTGAACTTGCTCGATGAGGTTTTTGCCGTTTTCGACTAATTCTTGAGTTGTGGGCGGAGTGTAGGTGGTTTCCGGGCCTTTTAGGTGGAAGTTGGAGGCGAGTTCAAATTCTGCGGGGTCGCCGATTTCGGCTGTTTGAATCGCTGCATCTACTAAATCGTCTATCCGCGTTAAATCTGTGGAACTAGCAAAACCGATTTTGCCGTGCGAAATCAGCCGGAGTGCTACGCCTTGCAGTGCTTTGGTTTGCAGGGATTTGAGGCGATTGTTTTCAAATTCGATTGGGGTGTCTTGACTCGACAGGTAGTATACTTCAGCGGCATCGGCGCGCTGAGAGGCCAATTTCAAAATCTGGTCTACGGTTGAATCGCTCACAATAATCGCCTTTCAGGTTTGGTCTTTTTTTTATTTTAGCGATTTAGGGTGTGGCCAGAAACCGGGTTTTTTCCAAAAACAGCGATACACCACCGAAAAACTGCGAAAAACCCGGTTTCTTCGGTTGTATTCGCGGTCAGAAACCGGGTTTTTTCCAAAAACAGCGATACACCACCGAAAAGCTGCGAAAAACCCGGTTTCTTAAGTCAGAGTGCATCCATCAATCCCCAGCCATCTGCTGAATCCTAGAAATAATGCGTTTCACTGTCTCCGCGTCGGGCGATCGCAAATGCTGTAAAATCTCCAAAGATTGCTGTAAATAATTCAAAGCTTGGTCAAAATCTCCCTGCGCTGCTAACAACTGTCCAAGCATTGCGAAAGTAGCAGCTTTCCCTTGAACATCGCCAATTTTTTCGTGAAGTTCGAGAGATTGTTGATAAAATGGGATCGCCTGTTCTACTTCCCCAAGATTTGCATAGATTATTGCTAGACCGTGCAAAGTAACAGCTTTCCCTTGAACATTGCCAATTTTTTCCCAAAGTTCGAGAGATTGTTGATAAGATGCGATAGCCTGTTCTACTTCCCCTCGATCGGCATAGATTCCTGCTAGTTGGTGCAAAGTAGCAGCTTTCCCTTGAACATCGCCAATTTTTTCCTTAAGTTCGAGAGATTGTTGATAAAATGCGATCG
>NZ_JAUBPT010000097.1:18167-31633 GCF_036700905.1 Microcoleus sp. S13_C3
TTCCCCTTGATTTGCATAGATTATTGCTAGTTGGTGCAAAGTAGCAGCTTTCCCTTGAATATCGCCAATTTTTTCCTCAAGTTCGAGAGATTGTTGATAAAATGCGATCGCCTGTTCTACTTCCCCTTGATTTGCATAGATTATTGCTAGTTGGTGCAAAGTAGCAGCTTTCCCTTGAATATCGCCAATTTTTTCCTCAAGTTCGAGAGATTGTTGATAAAATGCGATCGCCTGTTCTACTTCCCCTTGATTTGCATAGATTATTGCTAGTTGGTGCAAAGTAGCAGCTTTCCCTTGAATATCGCCAATTTTTTCCTCAAGTTCGAGAGATTGTTGATAAAATGCGATCGCCTGTTCTACATCCCCTTGATTTGCATAGATTATTGCTAGACAGTGCAAAGTAGCAGCTTTCCCTTGAACATCGCCAATTTTTTCCTTAAGTTCGAGAGATTGTTGATAAAATGCGATCGCCTCTTTGGGATTTCCCCAATCGTCCTGAATCCATCCTAATTCATGTAAAGTATTTGCTTTTATAGATATGAATTCTTCATCATCTTTCGCCAAATCTAACGCTTGTTCCAGATAGTATTTTGCTGTTTTATATTCACTCCGACTGCGATAAGCAATCCCCAAATCATTCAAAACCCTGATCCGAGTTTTCAAATCCCTTTCAGTTTCCTCGCGCCCATTCGATGGAGTATATTCGATCAATAACCGTTTTAATAAATCGATACGTTCCTGCTTTTCCGGCAACTCACAATTGCTAATCCCTTTGCTAGCATCCAGAGTTTGAGAAATCGCATCATCTCTAGTATTTACAGGAGTTTTAAACACAAAAGTTCCCGAATTCCAGGCCCAGAAATCCGGCGCAAAATTAGCAACTCGCGTAATCGCATAATCCGGCAAACAAAAAATCATGGGATGCGGAACTTTAACCGGATAAGCATCTCGTACCCAATTAAAATCTACCAGCATCGGCGGATATTCCCCCGTCATCCCGATCGCATTTTCCAATCCCCGCACAATGAAAATCAACTTTTTGTCTGGTTGAACTTTGACTGTTGGCAAAACCTTAAGAATTTCATCCATCAAAAAGCGCATATCTGGATCGGGAAAATCCCAAACCTCAAACTGCATCTCTTGACAATCGGGATGACTAATTAAAGCCTGAATAATCGCATCTCTATCCCTGGCAAAATTACAGTCGATAAATCCCAAATCAAAGGCATCGTCGGGAACAATATCGACAAACGTCAGCAATTGATCGAAAGATTCTTGATTGAGTTCAACAATCCTTTGCTGGTATATTTCAGGGATTTCCTTGAATTGATGCCAGGGCTTGTTGGAAAGCATAGCTTTGTTTTACGAGTGGGTTGACATAATTCCACCGACTATTGCCGTTGTATTCCAAAACGGAAATATTGAATAATAAAGTTTGTCCGATTTCATCTTTATCAATATCTTTTTTGAGGCAAACTTGCGCTAATATGGTGTAATATTCGGCTGTAGGAGTAGACCTTTCAAAGTCAAATTGCTGTTGCTTCAAAGCGTAAGTGACATCCTCAGCCAAAACTTTACTGTGTTTGCGAGTAATGGCTGTGCGAAAAGCCGATCTAGTCGTCTGCATCAATTGTCGCACATGACCGCCACTAGCTTTTGCCAAATCTAGCAACTGTTGTCGATCGTCAAATACGGCACTAACATCAACCCGTTTTTCGATCAAACTGGCAACTCCCTCTAATCTTTGCTGATTGTAATTTAAATCGCACTCACTGCGATTAAATTCATAAATATTCACCATTGGCACGATGTTGGGATTACCAAACAAATTGCTGACATTTTTATAGGAATAAATTACCGAAATCGGCACTGTATAGATAATTGTACAGTCTAGTTCTTGGAGTTGAGGAGCGTAATCAAAAAACAAATGATTGGCAACATTGGGAGGAATCCGGTCTAAGTTATCAACAATCACCAAAAATCCTTTTTGATAGCGGTCGGGATATTTTCGTCTCAGCTTCTCAAAAGCATCTTTCAATAACAAATTAATATCTGTTTGCAAGCGGGACAAATTACGCTGAAGAGTTTCCCGAATTACTTTTTTTTGTTGACTAGAACCTTTGATTTGACCGAGCAATTTTGCTGTCAACTTATAAATAAAGGGAATTTCTGCGCCTGCACTTGCTTCAGTTTCGATGCTAACGGAAGATTGAACAGTTTCTTCGGTTTCTTTAGTGACTTCTTTAAACCACGATTCAAAACGATCTAAAAGTTTGGGGTCAAACTTCAATCGTAATTTAGTTAAATCATCAGCTACTTTGTTGATAAACAGCAAATATAAATCGGTATATTCTGCATCAAGAACATCTAGTTCCTGATCGAATTCTATGTAAATCACCCGATAGTCATTTTCCCAACGCGACTGAATGCGTTTTAACTCTGTACTTTTGCCGCATCCCCGATGTCCGGTAAACAAAATTGTGTTAAATTCTCCCGGTTCTTGAAGATCCAAATCCGTGCTAACATCGTCGATCGCTACTGTATTCCGTACTGCGGACAAATCCACATAATATCGCGCAATATCATCGCCCGTTAGAGGCTTGACATCGCAAGCGCGGTAAGCTTCTTTGAGTGTTTTGGCGCGGTTGGGTGGGAGTGAAGTCATCGGATTCTAGATTGTAGATTGTAGATGGAACCCACAGCTTATCGCGATCGCGGACGATCGGGATGTGGAGCTTTTTAACTCCTATGTTAACTCACATCTCGCACTATACTCAAGAACTAGCGCTCGCTACCAACCGACCACAGAAACCTGGTTTTTTCGCGAATCCACTTCCAAAAATGATTAATAACTAATAAATAAGCCGCCTAAAATTAGCCCGATCGCAATTAACGCCACCCAGATAAACCTATTATCTTTCGTATTAACCTGACTCAAATCTACAGGCTCTGGTACGGCTGGCTTGGGTTTAGCGTACTTGATATCAGCGTTCGGATTGGATTGAAAACTGATTGATTGATTTTCATCTAAAGCTGCCAAATCAGGGATTTTCACCATCCATTCAGGAGGGATAGTGAGTTTGGGAGCTTCGAGAATGAACAGCAAGCGCTTTGCTTGCTGGCGGGTTTCTTGGCGGGGATGGCGGGTGAGTTGCCGACAAAGCTCGATCGCCCTTTCTGTGTTGCCAGAGGCTTCGTAGGCTGTCACTAACCACATCTGCACCTCACCGCCCAACCGGGAATTTCGATCGACTAAACCGGTAGCTGTTTCTAAACTCTGCACAGCTTGAGCATACCGGCCACTCTCAAAAGCTACTTGCCCAGCTTGGTACTCAGTTTGAACAATTTCTAACTTTTCTGAAGTCACGAGCACCCACCCAATTCACAAATATTACTTCCCAAATTCCCCAAACGCTAGAATTCGCTGTGGTTTTGCGACATACCCGACTCGTTGTCGCGTTTGGAACCCAGCAAGTCTAAATGGTCTACCTTAATTACAGGCTTCGAGCGATTTGAACCCGTATTGCGGTCTTGCCAGCGATCGAACTTCAAAGAGCCTGTGACGCCAATTAGAGAGCCTTTGCGAACGTAGTCAGCAGCAATCTGCGCTGTTTTGCCCCAGATTTCCAGATTGAACCAGTCTGGTTGATCGCTGTTCTTGGTTCTGCGGTTCACTGCCAGCGTCAAACTACACTTAACTGTACCCGACTCAAAATACTTTACGTCCGGGTCGCCGCCGACGCGGCCTACTAAAGTCACAACATTAAGACTCATAAACTTTTTTTGGAATGTGGTCGATCGGTGATGTAGTTAAACAGTCCACACGCGCATTAGCCTCCAAACTGAACTTGGAACAACGCTTGTGAGGCTTCATCCTGATTGTACACCCAGTTAGCAGAACATATTGATAGTGGATGATTGGCGAGTCTGCGCTCAACCTGAGCTCGACAATGTACATTTCTGACTAGACTCAGGATGAAAAACGTAATAGAATCCACCTCGGTTACACTTTTGTAACAACATTATTGCACACAATAGTATTTTAGTTTTTGGGGGGGGTACGAATCAGTGGGTCTTCTCAATCGATTTTCGTTATCTAGAGATATGGGTATCGACCTCGGTACTGCTAACACGCTCGTTTATGTATCGGGCAAAGGTATTGTTCTGCAGGAACCTTCTGTAGTGGCGATCGACCAAGATTTAAAAATACCGCTGGCTGTTGGAGAAGAAGCCAAAAAAATGCTCGGCCGCACGCCAGGGAATGTCATAGCACTGCGCCCGCTTCGCGACGGGGTAATTGCAGACTTCGATACGGCGGAACTGATGCTGAAGACTTTTATCCGCAGGGTTCACGAAGGCCGAAGCTTAGTTTCGCCGCGGATAATTATTGGCATCCCCAGCGGTGTCACCGGAGTCGAGAGGCGTGCTGTCATTGAGGCGGCGACTCAGGCCGGTGCTAGAGAAGTACGGTTAATTGATGAACCCATCGCTGCGGCGATCGGGGCTGGACTGCCTGTTGCTGAGGCGACTGGCAATATGATTATAGATATAGGTGGAGGTACGACGGAAGTTGCGGTTTTGAGTTTGCAAGGTACGGTGATCAGTGAGTCTGTGCGGGTAGCCGGCGACGAACTCAATGAGGCGATCGTCCAATACATGAAAAAAGTTCACAATTTGGTCATCGGCGAACGCACTGCTGAAGAAATTAAGATTCAGGTGGGTTCTGCATATCCAACTCCAGAGGATGACGATGTAATGATGGAAGTGCGGGGCTTGCACTTACTGTCTGGTTTGCCGCGAACTGTTACTATCAAAGGCCCAGAAATTCGCGAAAGTATGTCGGAACCGCTTTCAGTAATTGTGGAAGCTGTCAAGCGTACTTTGGAACGCACCCCCCCGGAATTAGCAGCAGATATTATTGACAGGGGAATTATGCTGGCTGGTGGTGGCGCGCTGATGAAAGGTTTAGATACTCTGATCAGTCACGAAACAGGAATTGTCACTCACGTGGCAGCCGATCCGCTGTGCTGCGTGGTTTTGGGAACTGGTAGAGTATTGGAAAACAAACAGTTGGAACGGGTTTTCAGCGGGCAGTCGTCGCGTAATATGTAGTTAACAAATTTGGGATTGTGGATTTAGAAATAAATACGGCTGCAATCTCAAATCTAAAATCCTGACTTAACAATTTTAGATTAGTGAAATTATGCTAAAAAATACATTCCGAAAGTGGTGGGATCTGCGGCTGCAAATTGCTCTTCTAGGTTTCGCTGTAACTGCCGCTTGGGGAGTTCGACAAACACAAGGTGCTGCAGTATTTGAAGTTTACAATTGGGTGACGCGTCCGTTTCACGCCAACGGATCAGCGCAAGAGGAACTCATCTCGGCGCGCACTCAAGAATTGCAAGCGCAGGTATTAGAATTAGACAATCAAAATCAGAAGCTAAAAGAGCTTTTAGGTTACGTGTCGGCTAAGAAACCAGCAGGGATTGTAGCTCCTATTGTGGGTCGCAGCGCCGACCACTGGTGGCAGCAAGTAACCTTGGGGCGCGGCAGTAACGATGGCATCAAAACAGATTTTACTGTCATGGGCCCCGGCGGTTTAGTAGGCAGAGTTGTCAGCGTTACTCCTAATACTAGCTTGGTGCTGTTAGTCAGCGACGCTACGAGTCAATTGGGTGTGGGAATTACCCGCAGTCGCCACATGGGTTTTATGCGCGGTAAAGGCGGAAATCAGGCGGTGATGGAGTTTTTTGAGAATGTTCCCAATGTCAAGCCTGGGGATGTGGTTTCAACTTCTTCTTACAGTCAGTTGTTCCCTCCTGGTTTGCCTGTGGGAAAAGTGGTTTCGGTGGATATGAATAAAACTCCGGCTCCAGAAGCTGTGGTTGAGTTCTCTGCACCGATGAATGCTCTGGAGTGGGCGGTGGTTTACCCGCACTCTAAGCAAGCCGAACCAAACGATTCGCCGAGTCAATCTTCAGCAGCATCTGGGGGAGCACAGCAACAATGAAAGCTTTATCTCGGATGTCTTCGCGATCGCGCCAATTTCTCAACTTCGCAGTTACATTTCTATCTGTGATGCTGTGCATACTGATATTGCCCACTCGGCTGCCGGGAATGGAATTGCTGGGAATTGGGCCTAACTGGCTGTTAATTTGGTTGGTAGCTTGGAGTATTAAGCGGAAACGTACAGTTTGGGGAGCTGCTAGCATGGGCTTGGTTTTGGGGTTTCTTCAAGATGCGATGACGGCTCCTCATCCCAGCCACGCTGTGAGTCTAGTTGTTGTAGGAGTCCTAACAGTTGTTTTGCAGAAAACCTGGTCGATTCCGGTAGATATTGTTGAGAGAGATCCGATTCCGATCGCGTTAATTGTATTTGGGATGGCGGTGGTAGCGGAAACGGTGATGGGGCTGCAATTTTTTTCTATGGGCGATCGGGCTTTACTGGAAATTTGGAGCTATCACCAGCGAGTGGCTTTGTGTTCTGCTATTCTTAGCAGTCTTTGGGCTCCGGTGATTTATTTTCCGCTCAATCGCTTGTGGGAAATGACCAGGAATTTAGAAAAATCTTAGTCATTAGTCATTAGTCAGTAGTCAGTAGTCAGTAGTCAGTAGTCAGTAGTCATTAGTCAGTAGTCATTAGTCAGTAGTCATTAGTCATTAGTCATTCGTTAACAGTTAACAGTTAACAGTCAACAGTCAACAGTCAACAGTCAACAGTCATCAGTCATCAGTCATCAATCATTCGTTAACAGTTAACAGTCAACAGTCAACAGTCAACAGTCAACAGTCAACAGTCAACAGTCATCAGTCATCAGTCAACAGTCAACAGTCAACTGTAGTCATTCTACTATTACTTGTTGGCCCGAACCTAATAAGTGATGAACGGCAATAATCAAATCGCTGAGAATGAAATTAGGCTGATGCTTTTGCAGTTGATAGCGGCTGCGAATTCCGCAGGTAACAGCAATTGTAGGTATTCCTAATGCTTTGCCCGCGAGGATGTCTGCTTCTGTATCTCCGATCATCCAAGCCGAACCCAGCGATGACTCAAATTCTTCTGCAACTTCAGCCAACAATTCAGTTTTTAAGGCTGTATAGTTGTGATAGGCTGCATCCGCCATCTGAGTTCCGCGAATGCTGGTAAACAGTCTGGCTAAACCGTAATTTTGTAACAGTTGAACTGCTTGATTTCTCGGCCGTAGGGTAACTAAAATCAGTCGCACGCCGCGGGAGTGCAGAAGTCCGATCGCCCATTGCACTCCCGGCTGGATGCGATCTAAGTGCAACAAGTCTGGTTGATTGACAATCTGACTGACGCATCCGAGAAAAACGTGAATTTCTTCTCCCGACAAGCCGGAACTTTGGGCTATTTCAGCATCGGGCACGCGGTTTTGTTTCATTTGCCAAAACTGCTGTTTGCTGAGGATTTGAAGGTTGAGGTTGATTCCCCTAGCAAGATAAGCTGCTTGAGTATCGGCCAATCCCTGTTGATAGGTGGCATAGTAGCGATCGGACACATCGACTATGGGCCCGTCTAAATCGCAAAATACCGTCATCCGGGGGGACGAGTCAGCCTCTGATGGTAGCTTGTACTGAAGGTTTTCGGAGTCTTGGGCGACTGCAGTTAACATAAAACGTTAAGTAAATCTAGGGAGTTATACATTTCTTGACTGTAGCAAAAAATGTATAAGTTATAATACATAAAATTTAATGCTTTTATAAAAAAAACCTATGTTTTTTTTGAGGATGGGGTTCAATAAAGGCGATCGAGCCTGCCCGTGGATAAATTCAAGGGAAAAAGTGATTTTTGTGGCTGTTGATATGTGCTTTAGCCATTAAAGTTTAGAATTAAGTTTTTACTCTTCTGTAATTTACCCATGCTCAAACAAAGCGATTTTGTTAGGAATTCGGACACTAATCGAGTAGAGGTGCTGTCCGAAGCACTGCCTTACATTCAACACTTTGCCGGTCGCACCATTGTGGTCAAATATGGCGGTGCGGCGATGAAAGATAGCAATCTCAAAGACAAGGTGGTTCGGGATATTGTGCTGCTAGCTTGCGTGGGGATGCGTCCGGTTGTGGTTCACGGTGGCGGCCCGGAAATTAATATTTGGCTCGAAAAATTGGGAATTGAGCCGCAATTTAAGGATGGTTTGCGGGTGACTGATGCGGCGACAATGGAAGTTGTAGAAATGGTTTTGGTGGGTAAAGTAAATAAGGAAATTGTTTCGTTAATCAACCAAGCTGGCGGCAAAGCAGTGGGATTGTGCGGCAAGGATGCCAATCTGATTCAAGCTCGTCCCGATGGCCGGGAAGGAATTGGGTTTGTTGGTGAAGTCAGCGGCGTGAAAATCCAGATTTTGGAGTCTTTGGTGAACAGCGGCTATATTCCGGTGGTGTCGAGCGTGGCAGCGGATGAAAAAGGTCAATCTTACAACATTAATGCTGACACGGTAGCTGGGGAAATTGCGGCTGGTTTGGGAGCAGAAAAGTTGATTTTGATGACAGATACGGCGGGAATTTTGGAGGATTATCACAAGCCGGATAGTCTGATTGCTAAGTTAGATATTCAGGAAGCGAGAGAGTTGGTTGAGTCGGGAGTTGTGTCTGGGGGGATGATTCCGAAGGTTAATTGTTGTGTGCGGAGTTTGGCTCAGGGTGTGAAGGGTGCTCACATTATTGACGGTCGAATTCCTCATGCTTTGCTGCAAGAAATATTTACGGATGCGGGGATTGGGTCGATGATTGTGGCTTCTGAGTTTAGCAGCGCGAACTTAAGGCCTAAGTAAGGGGTAAATCCTAGCATGGGGAGGGCGGGTGCGTGAAATGGGTAAACTCGCGGCGATCGCGTATATCCTAACTAAACCTGCCCCTAAAAACCTTGAGAAGGTACTTCTGGGAAATTACTTCAACTAATTCTAACCGTTGTTGGATTTCAGCTTTTGTTAAACTATGATCAAACACTTTAGAGTTTTGGATTCTGTTGCGATTCTCAAGCCGATTGCCAATACGCGATTAGCGCTAGTGGAACCAGAATACGCATCTATTTCTAGTTTGCCAGTTGGACTTGTGGGAACTATTATTGAAGTGTATGATACGGAAAATGAATGTCAGTATTTAGTGGAGTTTGCTGATAGTCAAGGGAGTGAATATGCTATGGCTATGTTGAAAGCTGATGAAATTTTAGTTCTGCAATATGAACTTGCAGTTGCTTAGTAATGTGAGGAGAAGAGAAGTTAGATAAGGGCGATTCCCTACGGGATAGCTTCGCACGCGCGTACTTTAGGAAAATAAGGGCGATCGCTTTTTAGTTTTGTACTATAATCGCCCTATCATTTAACGTGCAGTTTCAGCTTGAATTTCTCGAATAATAGTTGATATTTCTTCAGGTGACTCCAGGTGTCTAGCCAAAACCTGAGCTGTTTTGTCCAGCAAGCGTTCTGAAAAGACTTTAGCTAAGTCTTCCCGTAAGCCTTGCCCTATATAAAACTTAAGCAATGCTTCTACAGACATATCTCGATTCGCCGCTATTTTCTCAAGTGATGCTAAAGTATCTATTGGAATGTTTAGCGAGACTATTTCCGCTGTACGAGGTCGCACTTGCAATTTTATTTCTTCTTCAGAATTGTTCATATAATTTCCTTTCAGTGCGGGTAGCAGGACGGGAAGAAATGATGCGTATTGGCAAGCTGCGTTCTACATAAACAACCAGTAATAGGCGTTGAGTGCGGGAGTAACCCAGGATAAAGTTACGCTGTTCGTCATTAGCCGTTGCATCTCCCTCCAGATAGAATGGATCGAAGAAAACTTCTGCGGCTTCTTCAAAGCTAACGCCATGCTTTTCTAGGTTGATTGGGAATTTGTTTGTGTCCCATTCAAACTCAACGCCTTACAGTCTGTACACACTATCCAGGGTTCGATATTAACATTATTTAAATAACAGCGATCGTACTTTTTCAAAATCTGACAAATCGCGAGCATAATCAAGACAAGCATCTATCTGTTCTTTGAGTAGATCGGGAAACTCGTCGATAATTTGTTCGACAGTATTATTTGATGCTAAATAACCTAAAATCAGAGTAACGGGAATTCTAGTGGCTTTGATTCTTGGTTTACCTCGCAGTACGTCGGGGGTACTAACGATATGTTCTCTCCAGTTTACGGGCATAACTTGTCCTTTCTCATCTGACAACTTATATTTTAACTTAGGGATGGCGATCGCCCTTGGAGATTGGGGATAAGAGAGGGGCGATCGCAGAACCGATTGATGAGAAAAAGGAAAAGGCGAGCGCGCTGAATTTGTTGGTGTTAATATGAAAGAGCTTAAACATTACTGATTAAGAGCCTTTAACTAAGATGTCTAAGGAATCAGTCATCACAGAACATATCGAAATTACGCCTGGGGTACTTGGTGGTAAGCCACGCATTGCGGGCCATCGAATTGCTGTAGCACACATCGCCGAAATGTATCTGAAAATGGGAATTTCTGTAGAAGAAATCGCCGGCAAGTATGACTTACCACTTGCCTCAGTTCATGCTGCAATGACCTACTATTACGATCATCGAGAAGAAATTGATCGTCGCACGGCTGAAAGTCGAGCTATTGTGGAAGAATTAAAGCGCAATAGTCCACCATCTCCGTTACAAGAAAAATTGAGGGCAATTAGAGGTGAGTGAGCCAATTCGTTTTCATTTAGACGGACATATTGACTCTAACATTGCGCGTGGTTTGCGTCGTTACGGGATAGATGTTACAACAACAGTTGATGCAGGATTGCGTACTAAAAGCGATGAGTCACACCTGGCATTTATTCGGGAACAGCAGCGCGTGATAGTAACTCACGATGACGATTTTTTAATTATGGCAAGCGATACGACAGATTATCCGGGGATTGTCTATTGTCCTCCTAATTCTCGTTCTGTGGGCGAGATTATCCGTAGTTTGATTTTAATTTATGAAGTGTATGCGCCTGAAGAAATGATCGGGAGGATTGAATATATTTGACATCATTGTAAGGCGATCGCACTTTAGGAAAAAAGGATGATCGTACTTGAGGAAAAAGAACAATTGCGTTACACCCAAAACATTAGGAAACTGCTTTGAGGTATGGCGTTACAGGCTTCAAATCGATGTCATCGTTGTCAGTCAGTATTTTAAATAAATGACGTAGGATGCCGGCTGCAATCAAAACTTCCAAATCGCGATCGAGCTTTGACGAGTCCTCATAAAGACTTGCCTGACTTACGCAAGCTAAACAGGCTTTTCATTCTCCCGTGAACTCAATGCAGAAAGCGATCGCCCATTGATAGAGTTTCAGTGCTACACTAAAATTAAAGCATTGTTCGGTGGCAATTACGTGATACCCTACTTGCACGAATAAAATATATGGTAACTACGCTCGAAATTGACCAAACTCTCCTTCAAGAAGCCCTTGATTTGAGTAACCATGCAACACCTACTACATTAATCGAAGCAGCTTTACGCGAGTACATTCAACGTCGCAAACAACTAAAAGTAATGGAATTGTTTGGTACTATTGACTACGATAATGAAAATTAGGTGATGTTAAAGTGTCATCAACAAAACCGAGTTTTAGGGTAAGTTATAATCAAGATCGATGTGTCCGGTTAATTTATCATGACTACACAATCTGCTTCGCGTTATGTCGCACGTCACCCTGAAATCTTGCAAGAGGAACCAATTATCGCAGGAACGAGAACTTCCGTTCGTGCGATCGTGGAATTGTGGCGCTTGGGTATCACTCCTGAAGAAATCCCGATGCACTTACCTCATCTGAAATTAGCTCAAATTTTTGACGCACTGAGCTTTTATTTGGATAACCAAGAAGAAATAAATACTTATATTGAGCGGAATCGAATTCCTGAAGAATTGATTCATCCTGCTGTAAAAGCTGCAATGAAAAAACCGTGAAACTATTTGCAACTATTAATACAGATGAAGATGTTTCTAGGCTGGTAGCTACTTTGCTTCGGGCTAGGGGTTTTGATGTGACGACAACGAGCGAACAGGGAATGTTGAGTCAATTTGATACCCAACAATTGGCTTATGCTGCATCTGTAGATCGATGTTTGCTGACTCATAATCGCGTGGATTTTGAGCGATTACACCTAGAATATATGACAGAAGGACGGGAACATTCTGGGATTATTGTGACTCCTCAAAAGAACGCCTATGAAATTGTCCAACGGGTTGCTATTCTGTTAAATACGTTAACGGCTGATGAAATCGCCAATCAGCTTTTATATGTGTAAATTGAGCGTCTAGTGAAAGATTAGCGATCGCACTTTGGGAAAATAAGGGCGATCGAGCTTTGACGAGTCTTCGTAGATGCCGACAAACTGACTAACTGTAGTTTAGACTAAAAAATGAGCTCAGCTAAAAGTAGCCACCTTTGAATCTCAGGCAAGCTGTTACTCAAAAACTCAAAAAGTAGAAGATTAAATAGCTAATCTTGAAGACTTTTTACGTCGAGAAGCCCGTTTTTTGACAGTGGGATAGCACGGTGCCTTGGTACGTACCCTTCCTTTTTCCCAACCGGGGGATTTTCCCCTATGTTTAGGGATTTTTGTTGGAGTACCAATGTCAACTAAAAGCGAAAACATTGATTGGGCAACACGTCCAGGGGTTAAATCGATCGTAGCAGATTGCTCTCGTCAGTCTATTCTCGATTACTAAATCTCTGGCCAACCAGAGTTGCCAACTCATCAACGGCATTAAATCACTCCAACGCTCAGATTGCTCAGGAGTTCTCAAGTTAGGCAATGTCCAATGCAATCTTTGCTTGGCAAACCTATACCAATGATCCACTCCAAAACGTCGTAAATATTTGAACCAGACTGTTTTTAGAGGGAGAGTTCGTTCTCCCACCCAAGCCAACCATAAGGGTGGAAATGGCTGACCATTTGACATAGGCTTCATTCTTTCGATCAGGATTAAATTGACTCTTTGTTCAGGGGCACGATAAAAATGCAAGTCAATCCATTGTCTGACTCGGACTTTTCCCAAATCTGGATGTTCCTCAATTTCAATCTCTGTATTCGCTTGAAACCATGTGGTTGGGTCATTGAGTCTCATTTTTTGACCATGTTTCCGTGGTCTACCGCGACCACTATATGCTGGTGGTGCTGACCATAGGCAGGCATTTTTTCGGACTCTCATTAAACAATCAGCAGGGATGTCCGCTTGTGTTAGCGCCAGTACCCAGCTTGCATTCCCATATTCTCGGTCTAAAACTGCTAAGACTGGATTGACGCTGTGTTCACAGACAAGTTTGAGTTGGGAAGCTGCTTGAAGTATGGGTGAAGACCCACTACTAATTCTTTCATGGAGTAGGGGTAATGCCCAACTTCCTTGTGATTCAGGTAGTTAGAGTCGATAGGGGCATTTCTACCCCTACCTCTCCTTCAGAACGGAACGTGAAACTTTCGCTTCATTCCGCTCC
>NZ_JAUBPT010000098.1:0-31462 GCF_036700905.1 Microcoleus sp. S13_C3
ATGAAACGCATTATTATTTAAGTAGTAAGGATTGGTCGGCAAGCCAATTTGCGTCGGCAATTCGAGGACATTGGTTCCTAGAGAATCGGCTGCATTGGGTTAAAGATGTGACGTTAAATGAGGATAACTGCATCCATCGAGGTGGCAATGCACCTGCGAACTGGGCAATGGTCAGACAATTTTTACTATCTCTAGCTCGGATGCTCGGTACAAATACACTTCCTGAAGCTTTAAGATGTATGGCCAATCAACTTGAATATGTTAGCGAATTACTTTTCGGTTTATCTCATCAAGACAAACCAATTAAATCTGGCGCGTGCTCGTCAGCAAATAGCCTAGCCCCACTGGTTTACTCTTTTGACAATTAATCCACCCTGCTTATTAAGGGGGGTTAGGGGGGATCAGATTCTATGCAGCCTCATATAAAATTGGTATCACAGCAATACAGTCAATTTCAACTAACACATCTTTCGGCAAACGCGAAACCTCTACACAAGCGCGCGCCGGTGCAGTTTCCGCATCAAAATATTTCGCATAAACCGCATTCACAGCGGCAAAATCATTCATATCTTTGAGGAAAACCGTAGTTTTTACCACATCCAACCAAGTAGCGCCGGCTTCTGTGAGAATGGCTTCGAGATTTGCCATAACTTGTTCGGTTTGTTTTGCCACATCGTCGGTGTAGACAATATCGTTTAGTCTAATGTCGATCGCAATTTGACCAGCTACAAACAGCATAGTGCCCGTTGCGGCAATGGCTTGATTGTAAGGGCCCACGGGTGCCGGTGCTTTGTCAGTACGAATAATTTTGCGCGTCATAGATGTTAGTTTTTGGGATTCTTGTTGAGAGGTTTGTTTGCTGTCGATTTCTGGTTCTGAGATTTCTGATTGGTAAATTTCTCCATCTGGCATTATCGCACCAGTGAAGTCTGCATTTTTAATATTCCAATCATAGGTTTGAGCATCCGTCAAGTCTGCTTCCTGAAGGTTGGCTTCCTCCAAACTTGCTAGCATTATAGTTGCTTTTTTAAGGCTAGCTTTTTTTAGATTTGTCCTTTTCATACAGGCTTTTTTCAAATTAGTCCCTGTGAGGTCTGCTGCACTAACATCCGCCTCAGTCAGATTCACGCCTGATAAGTTAAATGCAGACAGATTGACACCTCGGAGTTTGGCTCTCTGAAAATTGACACCTTCGAGGTTAGCACCCCCTAAGTTCACTTGAATCAATTCTGCTCCTGTCAAGTTTGCCCTAGTCAAATTTGACTTGCTCAGGTTTGCTCTATTTAACTTTGCGTTCTTCAAGGAGGCTTTAGTTAACGATACAGAGCTTAATTGGGCCTCACTCAGGTTTGCATTGTCCAGTTTAGTATTACTCAAATTGGCCCCATTGAGGTTTGCCATACTCAAGTCAGCCCCGCTGAGGTCTGCAAAACTGAAGTTGACACTATTACCTTCCAGCCCGATTAAGTTTGCTCCTAACAGGGATGCTCTACTCAAGTCTGCGCCATAGAGGCTTGCTTTGTTCAAAGTTGCCTCATTCAACTCAGCTCCTGTCAAATTTGCACCGCGTAGGTCTATTCCACTCAAGTCTGCACCTTTGAGGTCTATCCCACTTAGCTGTACGTTATTAAAGTCCCGTTCGCCTTTAGCGTATCTTTCTAAAAGTTCTTCAGCTTTCATAAATAACCGCTCGCCCTTCCGCTACACCCCACATTCCCAGCCTACCACCAAAACCGAAAGCGCGATCTAAATCCGCATCAATCCATTTTCATCTGCGGTCAATCAACTCCCTTTTTCAACCGCAGATAAACACAGATAAACGCCGATAAATTATATCAAATTCGTCCTTCCTCGGAATCATCGATCTCTCTGTTCTCTTTCTCTGCGTTCTCTGTGTCCTCTGCGGTTTAATCAATCCAATTTCATCTGCGGTTAACAAATTCCCATTTTTCAACCGCAGATAAAAGCAGATTTACAGATTACACACCAACCGGAGCACCAACAACCTCACCTTTCAACATCCGAGAAGCAGCATCAAGCAATTGCTCCTCCAAATAAGGCTTAGTGAAATAGCCTTTGGCGCCCAAACTGTAAGCCATTTGGCGGTGTCTGTCAGCACCGCGAGAAGTCAACATCGCGATCGGCAATTCACACAAAACCGCATCCTTCTGCATCCGAGAAAGTAGTTCCAAACCATCCATTCTCGGCATTTCAATATCGCAGAAAACGATATCGCAAGGCAGACCAGATTTCATCTTTTCCCAAGCTTCCTTACCGTCGCGAGCTTCTTCCACACGATAGCCAGACTTCTCGAAAGTAATCGACAAGAGCGATCGCACGGTAATCGAATCATCCACAATCAGCACAGTCGGCTCAGTCTTCTCGATTTCCGCCTCCGCAGCAGCCCGATCGCCCTCATCCCAAAGGGTACCGCCAGTGTCCTTCCGCAGCCTTCCCGTAGCCAAATCGATCAGTTCCAGAACATCCGCAATCGCCACGATCCGACCGTCCCCAAGCACGGTGGCCCCAGCAATCCCGATCGGCTTCGGCACCGGCCCTTCCAACGGCTTGATCACAATTTCCTGTTCCGTCGAAACCTGATCCACCTGCACCGCCAAGAAATTGCCAGCAGAGCGCAGCACAATCACCGAAATCATGTCATCGTCAGTATTGAACCCGTAAACACTGCCCCGACCCAAATGGCGACTGTAAGCCAGCAGATCCCGCAGCGGCCGGAACGGCAAGCTTTGGCCCCGCCACTCAATGCAAGGCAAACCATCCGCCCCCGTCGTCACCTGATCGCGAGGCACATCGATCATATCTTCGACCCCATCCATCGGGAAAGCAATGCGAGCGCGATCGCTAATGCAAGTCAGAGCCTTAGAAATACTCAACACCAGAGGCAAACGGATCGTAAACACAGTCCCCTTGCCGATGGTTGAATCGATCGACACAGTACCCCGAATTTCCTGCAAGGAAGTCTGTACCACATTCATACCGACCCCCCGGCCGGCGTACTCGGTCGCCTGTTCCTGAGTGCTGAAACCCGGCATAAACAGCAAATCGTAAACTTCCGAGCGAGACATCCTCTGAGCCTGAGCCGCCGTCAGCATACCCTGCTTAATCGCCTTCGCCTTCACCTTTTGCGGGTCAATTCCGGCCCCGTCATCAGAAACCGAAACCACGGTTTGGTTCCCTTGGTGGAAAGCCCGAATCGTAATCCTGCCGACTGCAGGCTTCCCAGCCGCCAGACGCACCTCCGGCGCTTCGATCCCGTGAGTAATCGCATTGTTTACCAAATGAGTCATCGGGTCATAAAGCTGATCCACAATCATCTTGTCAATCAAAATCTCCTTACCCTCAACCTGCAACTGAGCCTGCTTCCCGCACTTAATCGCAATTTCCCGCACCGCCCGGAACAGCCTGTCCGTCGTCTCCGCAAACGGCTTCATCCGGGCGCGAGTCAAACCTTCTTGCAGTTGAGTCGTAACTTGTCGCAGTTGGCGAGTCACCTGATCCGCCTCATCCACCAAAAACTCAATGTCCGCCGCCGACTCCCGCACCCGCACGATCAGCTCAATAATCTCCTGAGCCAAACTGTGGAAAGGAGTAAACCTGTCCATTTCCTCCGGTCTCCAGGCACTTTCCCTGGTGTGGGCCGAATCCTCAGAGCGCCAGGCCGATCGGTGTCCCTGCCGATTTGCCAGCAAAGCAATCTCCAAAAGACTCCGCTCGTAGAAATCCTGAGTCCGCTGGCTCACATCGCTCAGCAGCGCCACCTGGTGCAGCAAATTGTCCAAAAACTGCCGCATCCGTTCTTGGTCTTGCTCCAAACTGTTGCGGTTCACCACCAGTTCCCCCATCAAATTGCTGAGGTTGTCCAGTTGCTTGACCGGCACCCGCATCGTCTGGTCGCCGAACCCGCCCGCGCGGGCATTCCGCCTTCCTCTGTTGAGTGCCGACGGCCCGATATTGGCTTCCCCTTGGCGGCCGCCGTCCTTGGGATCTTCGAGCAGTTTTTCTAAATCGCCGAATTCGTCGTCGCTCTCATCGGCAGCAGTGCGCGGAGCTTTACTAGCAGTTGTCGCCGGTAGCCCGTGAATTTCCGGCATAGTTGCGCTCTCGCTGAGGAGTTCTTCGAGACCCGAGAAAACTTCTGTACTTACCGGACTCTGATTTGTGCTTCCAGAAGCTGCTAGGACAGATCCTGCGCCCCCTGCGATTAACAGTGCTTCTAAATCGTCAAAATTGCCTTCGCCATCATCCTCATCGCCTGATTCGCCCTCGGCAAAAAAGTCTGCCAGCGATCCCTCTTCCAACTCCGAGGAATCTGCCTCGGCGGAGTCGTCCTCAGCGTCCCAAAAGCCCGTCGTCAGTTCCGAAGTCACCAGAACCTCAGCATCGATCGAATCCAACAAATCATCAAAACCCTCCAACTCTGCGTTGTTGAGAGTAGCGCCGGTTTCCATCGCCGAGAGCAAGTCAGCATCGCCCTCCAACATACCATCGAGAGATTCTGCAGGCAGCGGCTCTAAATCCGCACTCAAAAAATCCGTTTCCAGGGCATCAAACAAATCATCTTCGCCCTCAGATTCCCCGGCGCCATCTGTTTCGGCTCGATCGAACAAATCCGCACTCACCCCGCCTGCCAAACCCTCGGCAGGTTCGGCAGACAAATCCTTCACATCCACCGCCGCGCCGTCATCTGGCGCCGTTCCAGCATCGCCTGGGTCCACCATGCCTTCGCCAAACATATCCTCCAAGAAATCGAAAGCTGCGCCCTCATCAGATTCGACATTGGAAATTTCCGACTCAGGACGATCGTCGGACAAGGCCCCAAGTTCAACCTCTGCCGAATTTGCCCAGCCTTGGTCGGAAACAGCCGCACCATTGTTATTGTTGTCGAACAAACTCCCCAAGTCGCCCTCATCAACTCCCACATCGGCACTCAGCAATTGTGAATTCCCATCCTTGAGCCAACGCCCACGGGCTTGCCCCGAAGCTTCTCCGTCATACTCAGTACCCGTAGGTACAGAACCGAAAAGCTCAGCCAAATCGGCAGCTTCTTGGGAAGTAGCCACTCCTTGCCGATCCCGCACAGTCTCTTCATCCTCAGAAATCGCGCCCGAGGTCATATCCCCAAACAGCGCATCCAAATCCGTATCCTCCAGATCCAGGTTGAGCGATTGCACAGACTCGTCTTCCAGGCCGAAAGCATCTTCTAGCCAGTTTCCATCCACAGAGATATCTAAATCAGAATTTGATGTCATGTTAAGAACGTTGCCCATTTCCTCATTTTGTGGGATGCGTGCTGCTCGATCTCGATCGCCCCCGTTCTCCCCAGCTTCGTCTTCTGAAGAAAGGAAATTAGAAGTAATCCCCAACAGCTCGCTCAAATCCGAATCCTCGTCAAGCTCAGAGAGCAACTCGAAATCATCTATTTCAGGCAGAGCAAGCGCTTTGGCATCCGTTGAATTATTGCCCCCCCCGGCGGCCTGCTCCTTCGATTCTCCGTCTAAAGCCTCAGACTTCAGGGAATACTCCGAAGAGACTGCCGGCCCACCTGTTGTCTCAGATAAGCCTAAATCGCCGAACAAGTTCTCGAAATCAGCATTGTCCTCCGTACCACCTGCAGAAGTTTGGGCAGCCACTTCGTCCAAAAGTGTACCGAGAGCATCTTCGTCCGCTTGTCCCCTCGCTGGGCCCACCGTGTCGTCTCGCCACTCCAAACCGCCCTTACCGTTACCCGTTTTAACGTGTTTGCTAGTTAACCGCTGGCTCGAACCCGCATTTTTCTGACCGACAGCTACTGCCGATCCCTCTGCCTCGTCTCCAAACAGCAAATCCTCCCCAAACAAACTCGTCAAATCGTCAATCGGAGGCGTCGTGTTCGTTTCCGAACTTTCGCTACGATCGTATTCGTCAAACAACAAATCAGTAAAATCGCCGGAATTGTCGTCGTCTAACCCCAGCATTCGGGCCGCCGATATCCCAGAAGACTGTGCATAGTCGAGGTCTTCTTCTTCTTCCCAAGCGCCGTCGAGATCCGGGGACTCGCCGTCAAACAAGTCAGCTAAAGTGTTGAGTTCTGCAGCGCCCACTTCCGGGCCGGTGCGGGTCGAGCCTCTAAAAGTACCCGTCTCTATATCCGATTCTGCGAAGGCGGAATCTTCGTCGAAATGGGACGATCGAATGCCATTGTCATCGTTGCTGTCGCCGCTGTCGAGTTGGTCGAACAGCTCGTCTATACTCAGCCCCGAAATAGTCGGCAGCAACTTGTTCAATCCATCCTGGGAATCGCCCGATCCCACCAGATCCCAGGCCTCATCCTCAACAGAAACCACATTTTTCCCGGATTTACTTGGTTGAGCAAAGGCCAGCAAATCTTCAAAATCCGTTTCTGGAACCAGAACAGCCGGCTGCAGCGACAGAAGTTTTTCGCTTGGTGCGATCGACGATTCTAGACCAGAAATTACCAGTTCTTGCGCTTGTTTGATGTCTTTGATCACCGTTGGGGCTAAGGTGCGGTAGGTATTTTCTGGATTGGCGATCGCCTTGGATACAGCTTGGATCAATGCTATCCAGCAGGGCAGTTCAAATTCTTCCCCTGCCCTGAGCAAGTTCCGACAAATGTTCTTGAGTTGTCGCCTGCTTTCTGGCCCTTCGGGCTGTTTGAACTCTTGCAGCAGTTCCCGCATCCTCGCCGGCACGTCCGACTCAAATACTAGCTGCAGCGCGCTGTCTTCTGTTGTTCTGGCATCCGGTGCGTAAACTGACCGCGAATCTGGAAAACTCCTTGATGAGGCAAACGCCCCGACTCCCACCCCCGCCATAACTGGTTCGGGTACTGCCATCGCGTAGCTCTCGTCTGCATGGTATTCTCCGTGTCCAACGAGTCCCCCCAAGTGCCCGTTGAGCTCTTCAAATACTGGTTCTAATTCTCGAACCATCTGTTCTCCCAATTCTTCTGTCAGTCCAAAAGGCCCCGACAGTTGCTCTAACAGCCCTTGCAATGTGTCAAAAATTCGCAGAAAAAGGGACTCTAGCTGTTGGTCTACTTTAACGCTGCACTCTTTTAATACTTTAAAACTATCTTCTAGTCTGTGAGCTGTTTGCTGAATGCTCGTCAGCCCCAGCATTGCTGCTCCTCCTTTGACAGAGTGAGCGGCCCTAAATACTTCGTTGACCAGTTCTGGGTCTTCGATCGTGGTTTGCAGATTCAGCAACCCTTGTTCGATCGTATTGAGGTGGTCTTTTGCCTCCTCAATAAAGTAGCCCATGATCCTCTGTTGTTGCTCCGGTAGCATAGTTTTATTCCTGATTTTAAGCGTTATTGTATTGGGTCTATGTTAGTAGTTCTAGAGAATGTCTTTGTATATCTCGCCCCTTGCCAAGAGAATAATCTGACTGCGAGATATGGCAAATGTCCTGGCTATTTTTGCTTTCGATATGCCCTCACTTAAAAGATAGCGAATCTGCTGCACTTGTTCGGGTTTGAGTTTGCGGTTAGGACCTATCTTGCCTGGAACGAAAGGAAAGCGGTTTTTTTCTATAGCATCGCGGGAGTTATCGGCGGGGGTTCCTTCCCACAAATGGTCGGGATTGATACAACCGCGATCGTCGCAACTGTGACACGCAAAATAACCGGGTTTAACAGGTCTTCCCAGTCTGTGTTCCAGTACCAGTCTGTGAGCGTAGAAGCTTTGAGTTTTGCCCTTAATTTTAGTACCTTTAATGGCGTAACCATCACTTCTTTTAGCCAAGGTACAAATCATGCAGCCGTTCGGCTGTATTTCAGCGCGAATGCCTGGAATTACTTCTATGCCTCGCACTTGTTTTTGAGGTTTCGGCGCAGATGTACTTCCTACATCTTTAATTCGTCCTTTCTTAAACCTATCTTGAGAATTTTCCAGTCTAGAACCTTCCCATAAATGGTTTGGATTAATGCAGTTGCGGACATCACAAGTGTGGCAAGCAAAGTATTCTGGTCTAATCGGACGACCTAAGATATTTTCTAATACTAAACGGTGGACAGTAAACGTTTTCCATTCACCGTTAATGCGAAGTCTTTTATTGGCATAGCCACTGCTAGATTTGGTTAGGGTAGAGATAATACAGCCCGTCGGCTGAACTTCACCAAAGATGCCCGGTATTACCTCTACTATGTTATCGTCCATCTGTGCAACTCCTACTTTGTTTAGGTGTTGGATTGGCATCCCCGCAGCGGTTTCAAGACTGCGAGGTTGCTTTTTGTCTGCCATTGTTGCCACACTAACGTGCTTGTAAATCAGCCAGCAAAAAAAGCATTAGACAATTGATTACTGCCTTTCTGCTGTTTCTACTCGGAATCTTTCCACCGATGTCAAAAGGTCGCGAGCAACGCCCACCAAATTTTGCAAAGCACCCGAAACTCGCTGCGCTTCTTGGGACGTTTCCTGAGCGGTCAGCTCGACAGCCTGCATCACACTGGCGACCGCGCGAGCTGTTTCGTTTTGCTCTACAGTGTCGGCAGTAATCGATCGCACTAACACGTCAATTCGGTTAGTTACTTGAATGATATCTTCAAGCGATCGCTTCGCCTGTTCTGCCAATTTTGTCCCCTCAATAACCTGCTGCGTCCCTTCTTCCATCGCCGTCATTACCGCGCCGGTTTCGCTTTGAATTTGCATCACGATCTGTTCGATTTCTTTCAAAGACTTGGCCGATCGGTCTGCCAATTGTCGCACCTCGTCTGCCACGATCGCGAAACCCCTACCCGCTTCCCCAGCTCTCGCCGCCTCAATACTGGCGTTGAGTGCCAACAAATTCGTCCGGGAGGCGATCGTCGCAATTAAAGCCACAATCTTAGAAATTTCTTGAGAAGCTTCCGCCAACCGCTTGACTTTTCTAGTGGTTTCTGCTACCGTTTCTCGAATTTCCAAAATCCCGGCCACCGTCCGCTCCACAGCCTCGCCTCCTTTCAGAGCCGTTGCCGCCGCGCCCCGGGCCACTTCTTCCGCCTCTCTAGCGCTCTCTGCGACCCGCTGAATCGCATCGGTGAGGACTTGCACGGAATTCAGGGTTGCCGCCAGTTCCTCAGCTTGTCGCAGCGCGTCGGAAGACAAATCGCCCGCAAACTTAGCACTATCCGTAGCGCCTTTGCTGACCTCCCGAGCCGCCTGTTTCACCTGATGGACGATTTCGCGCAGATTTTGAATTGTCAAGTTAAACGAGTCAGCAACAGCACCCAAAACGTCTGCGGTCACTTCTGCAGTCACCGTCAAGTCACCCCGAGCCGCTCCTTCCACGTCGTCTAGCAAGCGAATCACTTGGCGCTGCAAGTCTTCTTTTGCCTGTTCCTGCTCGTCAGACTTGCGCCTGGTATCGCTAATCGTGGTTTGGATGACCTTCGCCATGTGGTTGAATTTAGCAGCCATTTTGCCAAATTCATCTTCCGAGTAAACCGTAGCGCGAGCATCCAAAGTTCCTTGAGATACGGCATCGAACTGAGCTTGCAAATTATCCGACGACTTGCGTACCTGCTTGGCGATCAACTGACCGATGCCCCAAGAAGTTAAAAAGCTCGTAAAGCCTGCTGCTGCGGTCATTACCCAGCCTGTTTGGCGCAGGTAAACGATCGCCTCCGGTTTGTCTTGCCGCAGAGCTTGATAGGAGGCAATGTTGGTGACGAAAGCCACAGCTACCAGAGAAACCAGTCCCGCCCCAATTGCCGTGTACAACTGTTTTGTAAACAAAGGGGCATTTTCCAAGAAAGCCAGTCCCCCCTGTTCTACTGTTACCGAAGTATCGACCGCTTCTGTTTCGGTGGGAGAAAAACTCGACACAGACGCATCAGCCGGGCCGCTTATGCTAAATATTTCGTCATCCCGAATTGCTGAGCCATCGCTGTTGTCAAAGTCCAGGCTGCTGCCCGTCGTTCCCATCATGCCGCTGGTCGAGTTGCCGAAATTGGTGTTACCTCTAGTCAACATCGAACTGGTGGCATCTTCTGAGATATCAAAGTCCGGCAAATTGCCTAAATCGTCAAACTCGTCAAATTCGTCTAAAAAGTCGCTGTGTGCTTGAGCGTTCCCAGTTTTTGACGACCAGGCGCTGCTGTTCTTGTCGGAAGCTCCGAAAGCTGTTGCTTGTTCGTTTTCGTCGAAAGAGAAAGCATCGCTAAAAGCGTCGTCTTCAAAAGCATCTAACTCGAAGTTGTCTCTAGAGCCAAATGCCGGGGGTTCCGAGTCGCTGTAACCGTTGCTGTTGGCGGAAGCTCGATCGACTGAATTAAATTGTCCCCGGCTGGATCTTTGACTTTGGGAGTTGGGGACAGCACCTCCCATCAACAGTGTCTCGTCTTCCGCCAGCGAATAATTTGACGAGTAATCCGATCCGTTATTCGGCTGTTTGTTTTGAGGTCGAGAAGACCCGAAACCCGACGAGGGCATCGCCTCGGCAAAGGGGTCTTCTTCTTCGGCATAGGGTGCGTTATGACCGTAATTTTGACCACTCTGGGGCGGGGATTGGTAGTCGTAGTCGGAGTTATCGTCGAATTCGTCTGGCAAATCGAGCGCAGCAAAAGGTTCGCCAAAATTGTCCGAGGGCCCGATGGGGGAGTCTAGTTGGTTCGAGTCGAAGGAATTCCCGACTTCTGAAGGGGCAAAACTTTGACCGTTGAGCATCTGAGTCGGAGCTTCTGAAAACGAATCTCCTGAGTAAGGTGCGCTTGAACCAGACACTTTGCTGCTAGACAAGTCAGCAGCATCAAACCCTCCATCATCTAAGGCAAAAGGGTCTCCAAAGTCCGAGTCGGCAAACTCGTCTATGTCTAGCGAGTCGGAGTTCTCAGCATAAGCTGCCATTCCGCCGCTGTCGCCACCAAAGGGGTTAGAATGTGAAGCTAAATCTGGGACAGAGCCTGCGCCATCGTCGTCTTCTGGTTCCCACCCCAAGCCACTCATGCCCAAGTCGGCCAAGTCCTCGTTTTCCATGTCGTCTGGGGATTGACTTCTATAGGAAAGGGATGGGGAATTTCCTTGGAAAAGTCCCAAATCCGGGTCTTCTAACCCTTCATCGAGTGATAAGTCTGGGTAGAATTCTAATTCCGTTTCAGCAGACAAAGCCTCGAAATTTTCCGTTTGCAGCTCTCCAGATAAAAATTGGTCTGTGTAGGTAATTCCGTTGTGAGCGTGTTCCACCAAACTCGGGTCGTCACTCAGGCCTAGCACAACCGTGTACTGTTCCCGCGCCACCTCATACTGTTGCAGTCCGTAGCAGTAAATGTGTCCGCACAGCAGGCGAGCGCTGGGGTCTTCGGGAAAATCTTCTACTAATTGATAAACTAGGGCTGCGGCTTCTGAATAATTGCCATCCATGTAGGCCGCTTCTGCCCGTTGGTAGTCCTGCTGAAAGTTGGTACTTGTTGCCATTTGCCGCCCTCTTTGGATTTTAGATTTTAGATTTGAGATTTTTGATTTTTATCTTGAATTGAATGTTTAGATGCGCGCCTCAAGTCGTGTGACTGTTGATGGTTAGACCTCAATCGAAAATCGCAAATCGCAAATCTAAAATCGATTTCACGCTGCCCACCGCGCCGAGCGCAGAATTTTCACTTGATCTAGCAGTCGGAGCACTTTCTGAGCTGGTGCACCTAACATCCATTCTCCCCTCAGAAATGGAATCATGCCGTCTGGTGCATTGTTCTGAGAGTGCAGTTGCTCTACGTCGAGCCAGTCCATCCCCACAATTCGATCGACTGCCAGCCCCAAAATCGTGTCTTGGTCTTCCACAGCCACGATTGGGATTTCGGGTCTATCTGTGTTCAGGGGTGTTTGGTCTCCCAGAAATTGGCCGAGGTCTGCCACCCAAATCACTCGTCCTCTCATATTTAGCGTACCTAAAAGCAAAGAGGAAACGTTGGGGATCGGTGTCATGCGGTCTGGGGACGGGGATAGGACCTCTCTAATCCCTGTCGCTGGCAGTGCGAACTCGTTCCCCGAAGGAACGTAGAACCGCAGGTGCAGCTCGCCTTCGGGAGTTTCTAGTTCTTGGAATTCCGGAGCCGGATCTACGCCTAGTCCTGGTAATATAAAGTCTGGGCTACCGCTAATCATAATTCTGACACCTGCATTTCTAGCAAAAATTGTTGAGGTTTCCCGCCAAGAATAACCCGATCGAAACTTCGATGGTCGAAACTTGACACAGCCAAGCTTGACACAGCTAAGGGGTGAATGGCCCGACTGCAGCAGGCCCTTGGCAATAAATTTTCTCCGTCAATAATTGACTGCCATCAATAAATTCGCGCGACTTTTGCTGGCAAGTTAGCTCAAATCGACTACGAACAATTAATTTGAAACCCCTAAAGCTTCACTTTGTATTCCCACCGCCGTCTCAATTGGTAAAACTCTGGGTAATTTCTGCGATGAATGCTAAACCGATACTCGGATTAGCGAGGAGTTGTTGACATGGCTGGTGTCGCGACAATCATGAACGGAGTCACTTAAGACTGAGAATTGGAATCTCTGACTTTGTACAGAAATACCTAGCCATAAGTAGCTCTGTACATCAGTTTTTCGGAGCGGCTGCAAGTGGAGAACAAGTATATTATATTTGCACTTTGAGCGTGTTAGACCCACTTGGGTCTAGAAATTGAACAGAGTTTTACCGACGCGCTTATGCCAGCGCGCGGATTTATACATTCTAGTTTATGGGGCGCTCGCCAATAGTACCCCCAGCTTTCTGTTTGGGGCGGCGGAGACTCGATTTAACCGCAGGTACAAAAAAGCTCCCATCATGGCATCAGTGCGAAAGTTATTTTTCTTCTAATTGGTCTTCTAGCGAGCGCTCTAATAATCTTTCCGAGAGATTGAGCCGAGGGTAGCCCGGACCCACATATTTTTCTACCAGCATCAATAACTCGCTTTCACCAAAAGGTTTGGTGTAAAAGTCTGTAGCTCCGGCCATGCGGGCTTTAACGCGATCGATAAATCCGTCGATGCCCGTCAGCATAACGATCGGCGTCTGCCGGAAAGCGCTAGAACTACGCAGCATAGCGCAAATTTCGTAGCCGTCGAGTTCCGGCATGGCGATGTCACACAGAATTAAATCGGGTTTGAGTGGAAACACCAAACTCAGGGCTTGGAGGGGATTGCCGATCGTAGTAGCTTCGTAACCGTGTTCATTTAAAATTGACTCGACTGTTTTGCGAATAGTATTGTCGTCGTCAATACAGACAACTCTGGGAACCTTGGTTTCTGGGGACGACCATTCTTTTTTGTTGTTGGTGGGGGCAACAGAGGGTTCGTAAAATACTTGCACCAATCCCTGCTGCACAAAGGGGTAAATCGCCTTAGCGACAGTGAGTACGTCTCGGTTGAGGTAGCGCGCCATTTGGCGGATCGAAGTGTGCCCGTCGGCCCAGCGTCTGAGAGTATTAAAGGTATTGACAGGCAGCGCGACTCGCAGTTCGGAGGGGTCTGAAATCACCGGGCATTGGTTGGGTGACTGAATGTGAGGGTGAAACTGCTTCCACTGCTGTACCTGTTTGACAATCTTGGCCAGCAGCGAGCTAATTTCTAAGCTGGTCAGTTGAGGAGCCAAAGCTGGGCCCATTTCAAAAGTGAAGGAACCCTGGTGGAGACTGAGCAAGTCAAAGAGGGTTTCGTGGATCATGCTGTGGATGATGTTGCGCCCTTGAGCTGGGGTGAGGATGTGGTTTTCTAGCAGGGCCCATAGGTAGCCGTATTCTGGGGCATTGGTAGATGCCATATAGGGAACTTGGATTTTGTCGAGGGCGGTATCTGCTTTGTAGCGGCGCAGGTAGTCGCGCAACCGAAACAAACTGCCCGCACTCTGGGTAGCGTAAATAATCTGACCGTTGAAGCAGAAGACATACCAGGATTGTCCTGCAAGGGAGCGCGGCGTAGGTTGAGTACCCGTGCTGCTGCCGGTGGAGGTGTAGGCCTCTACGAACAGTTCTCCGGTTCGCTGACCTAACTCAATCAATTGCAGGATGCTGCGGATGTCTATTTCACTCAAATTTCCCTGCATGCAGCTAAAGTATCCTCCTTAAAACCGTTGGCGTCTGAGCTCGGAAAGACTGTGTGCTGGCGAAAAGATTGACTTTAGTTTCCGTCAATAATTTACGCGCTGATGCTGATCTCACAATTGGGAATTGACGAAAGGGCGATACTTGCTGCCGATCCTCGGCCGCGCTACCAGTCCACAAGCTGAAACCGCGAAACTCGCGGCATTCTCTAAGTGTAGAGTTTCACCTTCTATTCCCACTGTTGTCTATTGCCTAAACTCGTAGAATCCACATCGCACGCTGGCACGGGTTCTTCGAGTGTGCAACGCTGGCATTCCCGACGGATTCAAGCCTTCGATGCCAAAGTTTTGAAGTTTTTGGCTGAGTATGCCGTCAGTTTCTCCAGCACATCTTGGCGTAGGTCAACTTCAAAATACCAAGGATTCTCTGGTTTTACCGCTGCTACCAGCAGCAAGTGCCGATCGATCCCCGATGGGAACTTGAGGCTAGTCTGTTGGGTTGGATGAGTTGCGATCGAGGTTTTTTTTGGGTTTGCCACAGCCCTAAAATCAGGTGCAGTCAAAATGAACCTTGGTTGGCAGTTGTCAGGAAAACCCTCAGTGCCGATCGACCTTTTTGCTCGCCCGCGGCTCCGTCATAGGCTCGCGTCATTACCCTATTCTAAGGCAGCGCGGTTCAAATCCCTAGTCCGCCGGAGGATGGCGTCCGCTTGGGGGCAGCGATGGCTTTTCTGACGATCGACCCCTAACTAAAGCGGTGTAAAATCTATAGAAACTTTTGGATCGAAACGCCAGAGGCAATCTCATGGCTAACGACATGGGGATTTAGATTTGGGGATCAGTCGGTAGGGACTTTTAGATTGTGTTGCTAAAACCAGAGTGGTATAATTGGCACAGAGCAATTCGCCAGAGCAATCCCCAGGACAAGAGATTCTTAGACATTTCTGTAATAAGTCCGACAATTGGTAGATACTGAGATAATTCACCTAACCAAACCCAATATGTCCCCATATGTACCACCAAGAATCGCTGTTCAACGACTTGGAGTATGTTCAAAAACACGCTTAGCGGTGGGAGAAAGAAGGGAAAATCAAAGCGTACCGAACGCCGTCAGGACAGCGACGCTACGACGGAGACTCAGTTGTCAATATTCCATCTACTAAACCAACCATCCTCTACGCCAGAGTTAGCAGTCGAAGTCAAAAAGCCGACCTTCTCCGACAGGCTGACTGTCTTCTGTCTCACTACCCCGGATGCGAAATCATCCAAGACATCGGGAGTGGCATCAACTTCAAAAGAAAAGGTCTTATCGCCCTATTGGAACACATTTACACAGGCGACATCGGAATGGTTGTCGTTGCCTCAAAAGATAGATGATGCCGGTTCGGATTCGATATTATCTCATGGTTTGCGGAGCGGGGCGGGTGTAAGATTTTGGTTCTCAACAATAGTTCACTTAGTCCAGAAAGAGAAATGGTTGAAGACATACTCGCAATCATCCACGGCGACCGTTGCCGACTTTACGGACTCAGAAAGTACAAAAAGCAAATCATTGAAGACTCTGACGTACCGAGTCTATCCAAAGGGGGAGACGAAGAAAGTCTGGATGTTGAGGATTCATGCCAATCGAAAAGTGTATAATAATGCAATCGCTTACCTGAATAAACACCAGGGAAAGTTTACCTAGTACACTGTAGATAAAAAGACTAATCAGCCAGTTTGGAAAACTTCCGGCAAGCAAGCATTTCGGAGTTTTTGCAAAACTCGCTTGTTGTGAGATAATCCCGGAATGGTGTAAAGAGTTAGGAATAGCACACAGTTTGGATAACGCCCTTTTCGAGGCTTATACAGCTTGGAAGAAGACTGACAAGCAGCCCGCTCAATTAGGTAAAGGAAAAAAGGCAAAACCCAATCCTTTAGTCGGACTGAAGTTAGCTCGGTTCAGGTCAATCCGCTCCCAGAAACAAACAATTCAGTTCGACCCGGGTGATTACAAGAATGGTCATGTAATGGCTAATGCTAGCAAACACCTGGAAAAGCCCCTCTGGACTGGACAAGGTTATTGCTTAGTTAAGTACGACAAAGCCGTAGAAGTTACCTATAACAAGGGACGCTGGTTCGTGAATATGCCCGTAGAGATGGATATCCCGGAGCCGAGAAATGGTGGAAAAACCATCGCACTCGATCCAGGACTGCGTTGTTTCTTGACCGGATTTGATGGCAATTATTTTAGTGAATTTGGGAAACATGACTTTGGGAAGATTGCTAGGTTGTGTCAACACTTGGATAAGATGCAATCAAAACTTAGCAGCTCAAAAGGTAGCGAGTTTTCTCGATTACGCTATCGATTAAAACAAGCTATGGAAAGGGTGAGGACGAAGATTAAAAATCTGCGGTCTGAAATCCACAAACAAGTAGCAAGTTACTTGGCTCGTAATTATGATGTTATTTACTTGCCCATTTTTGAAACCTCTCAAATGGTAGCAAGAGGAGGTCGTAAGCTCAATTCTAAGTCAGCAAGAGCGATGATGACTTGGGCATTCTATCAGTTCTCCCAAACCTTAGAACATCTCTGTAATCGTTACGGTTCTAGATGGGTTAGGGTGACTGAAGAATACACTTCTAAAACTTGTACAAAATGCGGTCATATTCACAAAAAATTGGGTGGCTATAAAAACTTTAGATGTCCCAATTGTGGTTATGAAATACCCCGCGATTTTAATGGTGCTTTGGGGATTTTTCTCAAAGCTTTGTGGGATACCACCATGCTCTGGGACCTGTCTGATGAGTGTGCTATATTCAGATTTTCGCCGATTGTCGGAGATTGTCTGGATTAAAAGTATCAGTAAGAATAACTTTCAACCCATTGAAATATTTTAGAGGGCGAGCAACCCCGGCAACGCACTAATCCGATTAATTCGGAATAGTTAAAGGGCAAATAATTGCAGCATAGGTCACGTTCAACCTTAAAAATAGGAAGAACTCAGCAAGTATGCGCTCCAGGAGAAGTAAAGTTCTTTGAGTGAGTAGAGGGATATTTTAATGTCCCGTTGTCGCCTTGAATGTGGGCAAGAATCCCCCGGCTTTAGACGTGGGGAGGTTCAAGGACTGACCTTTTTCAGGTTTGGCCTATGGCAGTCCCCGCAGTGAGAGCTAGTCTGGAATCAAGCGGCATGGGTACTGCTGTCTCATTCCTCCAGACAAGTGCCGGCGGCCGTACTTTCTAGAAGTTCTCCCGTGAGGACGTGCTATGGGTGAGTGCTGCTATAGTTAGGAAAAAATGCTATCCCCCGATTGGGCAAACGATACCAAAAAGTAAGACTTAAGTGGCAAAAAGTTATCCTTACTTGCCTATACTTTTTTACTTTAGGGAAGTTGACTAAAGATCACACGCAATGTTATCTTTAGTCAAGAACCTTGGGCTTAAGGGGGATAGCCTACTTATGTTGGGATTAGCCGTCTACCCAACAGCGTAGGAAGTAAACACCACTTATTTTTTAGGCCTTTAAGTAACTTAAAGTAAGTTGGGATAGGTTTTACGAAGCAGAGGACTATTAGTGTGCTGTATCTAGCGGAAGTACAAAAACAGAGAAGCGGCTTTGGTCTCGGTGGCGGTAAGGCTGAACTGAAGCTGCTAGCTTGTCAGCGGGGCGAACATAACTGGAGCGCCGTACCAGGCGATGACGCGATCCCAGTTGAGGAAGCTAATAAGTTTAACGACGGCACGCTGGTGCTGGTTGAGTTGAGCGCTAGCAAGCAAGTGCAGCGGATTCAGGAGGCGGCCCGCCAGTTGGTGAGCATTCTGCAAAATTTCTCGCGATTGCAGGACAAGTTTAAGGATAAGGAAGAGGAAATTGAACAGTGGAAGGCTTCTCTGACGTTTTCGAGTCAGGAACTCAATCGCCGGGAAATGGAAATGCAAGCCCGCGAAGAGCAGTTGGCTCAAATGGAAGAGGAGTTGGAGCGGCTGGAGGCTCAGCGCTCGGAAATTGAAAATACTCGAGATGAAGCTAACCGACTGCGAGAAGAAGTCGATCGCAGTCGCGTGGAAATAGAGACGGCTTGGGAACAGTTGCGGGGCGAGCAGCAACGGGTGGCCCAACAGCAGTCTGAGGTTCCCCAGGGGGCAGTAATTGATGAGCAGCAGACGCAGAGGATTCAGGAGTTGATGCAGAAGTTGGGAGGGGCAATTGCTTCGGCCCAAGGGGTGCGGGAACAACTGAATCAGTCTTTTGGTGCGGTGGGCGCTCAGCAGGCAATTCTGGATCAGCACTGGCAGCAGTTGGAGCAAAAACAGAGCATAGCTCAACAGCAACAAGAAGAGGTCGATCGACAAAATCAGAGCCTCCAAAACCGCTGGCAAGAGTGGTACCAATCTCAAGATGCTTTGGCCGGGGCTCGGGCGGAGCTTAAAGGGCAGCAAAGTACCCTCAGCGCTAAGCAGGATCAGGCTCAGTCCGTGTCTTTGCAGGTGCGCGCTGTGGAGGATCTTTACCAGCAAGTTTCCAGGCTGGCATCTGCTTCGGGTACTGCGGGTACGGAGCAGAAAGTAGATGTGTCAGCTTTGGAGAAGATGCCTGTTGATGAGTTACAGGGGCTGGTGCAACACCTGCAACAGGATTTGGAAAAGGTGTTCCGGTTTGTTAACGATCAAGAGGAAGAGTTGACTCTGCAGCGGGAGACAATCGAGGAGCTGCAAGGAAAAATTCAAGCTGCTAGCGAGTACGATCGCATGGCTTTGGAAAATGAAATGGCAGATGAACTCGAAAGTTATCAGATGTTAAACGAAACTCTGGTGGGACAGCGCCTCCGGTTGCAGGAACGGGAAGATGTTTTAAAGCAGCATCAGGCGGTGCTGTGGCGGCGGCTGGGTACTGCTAATGCTCCAAAACAAGAGCGAGGAAATATTGATTTGGGGCCGATTGTGGCACAGCTCAATACTCAGCGGCAGCAGCAAAGCCAAGAATTGCAAAGACTGCAAAACGAAATTCAGCAGGTGCGGGAAGCAATATCCCAAACTGAGGCAAATGTCAACCGCCAAAATGGGGAAAGTGAGGCGAAACGCTACGAACTCAAGCAGTTAGAGCAGAATTTGTTCAACCAGAAAGGTGCAGTGGCGCAACTCTGGGGCAGGGTGAATGTTTATCAAGAAATGTTGCAGCCGGTGCAGGACAATTTGACTGCGCTACGCCAAAAGCTCGAAGCGGCGGCGGGGGAACTCGATCGGGTGCAGGAGACGGGAGACGAGCAAGATCGGGTAGTTTCCGATTTGCGGCAAGTCCTTTCGGGTTTGATAACAGGTTAAAATTTAATATCTAAAATTATCGAAGGGTGTTCGACTCGACCGATCGCTCCTCCAGGAAATGGATCGGTTTGCGATCGGTTGGGCGCTACGATTAAGCTGGTTAGTTTTTCTACGCTTTCAAAACTGGGCGCCGAGGGCAATATTTGTTGCAGTAGTTGCCGCATTGCCCGCCGCTGCAAAGCCAGGGGTGCTTCCCGCAAAATCGGGCGATTTAACTTGACGGGAAGTTGAAAATTCACCTGGGGGCTGTCTGCAATCGGAGACATTGCTCGCTGTAGCAAGTCGCTGGCTGCAAGTTCCAGATATTCTACGTCGGCGCGGAGGAGTTCGGCTGTTTGAGCTAGCGCTTGTTGGGCCTTTGGGTTGAAATGAGTTTCCAAATAAGGCAATAATTCCGATCGAATCCGGTTGCGACTGTATTGCAAGTCTTGATTTGTGTAATCTTCCCAAATGGGTAGTTTTTGCTCTTGACAAAATTGACCTGTTTGCGATCGAGTTATTTCGAGCAAGGGACGAACTAAATAGATTTTAGATTTTAGATTTTGGATTTTCGATTGGGAATTTTCATCCTGATTTTCCAATCGAAAATCGGCAGATATTTGGGAGTTGGAATTTTCGCCGGAATTCCCCACTCGAAAATCGAAAATCGGCAATCGAAAATCGAGCAGGGGGCGTGTCCAAGTGAGGGCAGAAAGTCCATCGGCGCCACTGCCGCGAATCAGGTTGTAGAGGAGTGTTTCGGCGCGATCGCTGGCTGTGTGGCCTGTAACAATGTAGGGGTAGTTGTGGGCGATCGCAATTTCGGTTAAAGCTTGATATCGCCACTGTCTGGCCGCTGCTTCAGTTTTGGGGATGTCCGAGGCTGTTTTCAAATAGTAGGATATTCCCCAGTTTTTAGCTAATTGTTCTACATGATTGGCCGACGCTTCCGAGTCAGAACGCCAACGATGATCGCAGTGAACAATCGCTAGGTTCCACCCCCATTTTGGCTGCAAATCTAGCAGTAATTTAATTAAACACAGAGAATCTTGCCCGCCGGATACTGCTACTAGCAATCGCTGATTTGAGGGCAATATTTGTCGGTAAAGCAGCGTCTTGTGCAGTTGAGCGTGGAGGTGCGTCCAATTGGAAGATTCAGCCATGAGAGCAGTTTTTCATTAAGCAAAAATCAGGAATTTAGAAAACGAGCACTGTCAGGGATTTAAGCGATTAATTTTGAGCAAAGAAGGGGAAGCATCCCCCTCTCCCAATCTCTCAGCCTTTGCCTCCCTAGCTCCACATTCCTATACTTTGGGGGTCGCGGTCTGGATACCTAGAAATAGGAAAATGATTATTTATTTCTGTTGAGTCACATTGATTTAATGGTTCATCTATATCGGTTTGATTTGAGCTATCTACGGCGTAGTTTTGCACGGTGTCTGATTTTTCGGCAGCGGCAGGAAGGGCTTTTTGCTCTTTGATTTCAGGTTCCAGCGGAATGAACTCCAGACGCATTCTAAGTTTTCCTTTAGTCCAGTCTTTGCCAGCACTTAATAGCTCGCAATCCAGACCGTCTGAAAATAATTTTTCGTCTACCAATTTCGCTTGCATAATTGCCATAAATTCGCTGACTTTGAATGTACATTGATACATCAAAGCGCTGGTTGGGGCAGACACAACATCATCTTCTTGGGGGAATATTGGGGATTCGTCCATATTAATTGTCGTTATTTTAATAAAGGAAGGAAGTTCGGCAACGGATTATGTAACGGATGTAACGGATGTAACGGATGTAACGGATGTGAGGAAGACCGAAGTTATAAGAAGGAAGAGGGAGTTAATTATTATAATCTCGCTGGTTGAGTAAGGTGGGAAGTGCCCACCCTACAACCGGAGAGGATATTAATCCCGATTCTTTGACTTATTCTGTTCTTCTGTGGCCCATTGGTGGATCGGGAATTAGAAAAACCAACCGTAAGAATGTAAACCTTTGCCTAACAGATTAACGCCTAGATAACAAATCCAAACTACCACAAAACCTGTGGCTGCTAAAATTGCTGGGCGTCTTCCCTGCCAGCCGCGAGTAATGCGGGCGTGCAGGTAGGCAGCAAATACTAACCAAGTAATTAGCGCCCAAGTTTCTTTCGGGTCCCAACTCCAGTACGATCCCCAAGCTTCGTTAGCCCAAACTGCACCGGCAATAATGCCAACTGTCAGTAAGGGGAATCCTAAACCGATGATGCGATAGCTAATGTTATCAAGAGTTTCTGCTAGATTCAATCGCTGGGGCGAGAGAAGTTCTGCGGTTTGAGTTGGGGCGGTTGATGCGGTTTGAACGGTGGCTAATTCGAGCACTGCGGTGGTGCCTAAACCGTTATTGTTGGAGTTGAAAGAGGGTTCGCTGAAAACTAAGGCGCTGTCGGCGCTGGTTTCTGCATTTTGAGGTTCGGGGTTTTGAGGGCGTTGGAGGCGGTAGTTGCCGTTGCGGTTGCTGTTGGTGCCGAAGGAACTACCGGTGAGTTCGATTTTTTGGCCGCGGGTGACGATTAAAAAGGCGATCGCCAGCAGGGCTCCTACCATTAAAGTTGAGTAACTTAGCATCATGACGCTAACGTGCATCATCAGCCAGTTTGATTTGAGGGCGGGTACTAGGGGTTCTGCAGATTGCATGGTTGCCGGCAGAGTCAGGGCTGCAAAGGCGGATATTGCCATTGCTACGGGGGATGTGGCTACTCCTACTAAGCGGGAACGGCTCATGTTTTCCGCGACTAGGTGGATGGCGGTGATTCCCCAAACTAGGAAAAATAGGGATTCGTAGAGATTGCTTAAGGGGAAGTAGCCGGCTTCTATCCATCGAGAACCGAGTAAAGCGGCGATGGATAGGTTGGCGACGCCCATTCCTGCGGTTCCTAGGGCCCCCAGGTAGGGAATGCCGGGGAATGCTGCGCCAACCCAGTAAATGAGCATTGTGGAGAACAAAACGGCAAAGGAGATGTTGTCCAGCCAGTTCTGGAGTACGACCAGATCCATAAAAATTACTCCGCTAGTGTTTTTACTTATTTTTGCTAACTAGATCGATCGTACTGGGGTTGGGCAGTTTTGGGTTTGGGATTTTGAATTTTTGTGGCAATTATGAGTGATTGGCGGTTGTTGAGGTACGGGCGGGCGATCGCGCGGACGCATCAAACAAGCTACTATTGACCCACCAGACGAGTGTCACCCCGTCAAGTCACACTTGTTGATTCTGGCTGAGGGCTTGAGGTTGGACGAGTTCCAAGTAAGGAAACACGGAATGCTGAGGGGCGAAATTCGATCGCCGATTAACAAAATTAGGACTTACGCAGATGGGGCCCGAAACCGGGTTTTTTTAGGAAAATCCTTCGTTCGTACTCGAAGATTAAGTAAAAAACCCCGTTTCTTGGTCGGGAGTGCGTCTAGGACTGAAAATATAGGATGTTTTTTGATCTGGGGCTATCTGGAATCCTTTAGAATTGATTGAGCTGATTACCCATTTGCTGTTTTTGCAACCAGCAAAAAAACGGAAGCCCCCGACAATCGTTGTGGATACTCCCCAAATTTTAGACTAAAGCTCAACCTCCCAGATTTATCAAGGCGAGTCAAATCTAAAATCTAAAATCTAAAATCGACTGAGGGTTCGAGCAGTTGCATAGGTTAGAGGAGAGGTTGGGTTAATGCGTCGAGATTCAATATTTTACCTTAATGTCCGCAGAAGGCTCCCGCTATAACCGAGGGGGATTTATCGAGATCCGCGAGTCCCCCCGATGGTTTAGCGGCGAGATGAATGCCGACCAGCTAACGATTGAGCGATAGCGAATCATTATAATTCTACCCGTGTTTGTGTTGGGTAAAATGTGGTATCATTCTACCATGTTAGTAATAGAAGCAAAGTTAAAAGGAACTCAATCACAGTACAGTAAGTTGGATGAAGCAATCCGCACCGGACAATTCATCCGCAACACTTGTCTGCGATATTGGGAAGATAACAAAGGAGTCACTAGGAATGACCTCCAAAAGCTTTGCTCGGTACTAGCTAAAAACAAGGAAACCCCTTGGACGAAGAAGCTTAACTCTCAAGCTAGACAGGCTCACGCAGATAGAGCGTGGTCTGCTATTGGGCGTTTTTATGAAAACTGTAGATTGGGTAAGCCTGGTAAAAAAGGCTACCCCAAATACAAGAAGTTCAGCCGTTCCATTGAGTACAAAAACAGTGGATGGAAATTATCTGCTGATAGAAGACAGATAACCTTCACCGATGGTTTTGAAGTAGGAACGATGAACTTATGGAGCTCTAGGGATTTGGTCGGGTATTCAGAAAAACAAATCTCTAGGGTTCGAGTTATCAGACTTGCTGATGGCTACTACGCTCAGTTCTTAGTGAACTGGGATAGAAGAGAGGAGCATGAGTTTCAAGGAAAAATGACGGGAATCGACTTAGGGCTTAAAGAGTTCTACACCGATTCTGATGGAAATACTGTCGATAACCCTCGATATCTGAGAAAGTCCGAACGTCGCCTCAAGATGCTGCAACGCCGGGTTTCTAAGAAGCATATCAGGGGCAAAAAGCAGTCTAATAGATACCATAAAGCTCGCAGGGCTTTAGCCAAACAACATCTCAAGGTAAGTAGACAGCGTGAAGACAAGGCTCGTAAAGATGCTCTGGCGCTAGTTAGATCTAACGACCTAATTGTCTACGAATACTTGAAGATACGAAACATGGTGAAAAATCACCACTTAGCTAAGTCTATTAGCGACGCATCATGGTATCAATTCACTCAATGGCTTCAATATTTGGCCCTGGTTCACGGTGTCATTGTTATCGCTGTTCCACCTCGAAACACGACTGTTGATTGTTCGTGCTGTGGATCGAAAGTGAAGAAAACTCTTAGCACCAGGACGCATCGATGTAACCAGTGTGGCACGGTTTTAGATCGCGACCACAATGCCGCAAAAAACATTTTTGCAAAAGGATTCAAGCTGTTAGCTGAATATTTAAACAGTACCGTAGGGCATACGGAATCTGGAGCCAAAAGCTCAAAAGCGCAGGGAGAAACTAACCTCTGGCTTAAGAACGGAGACGTTCTTGCTCTAAGTTGGCTCGATGAACTGCGAACCAAGAATTCTTGGGAATCCCCCACTATATTCGGTACTCCAAATTAGTGGTGGGAGGATGTCAAAAGTTTACAAATTTGAACCGAAGGGAGGCAGAGGCGATGTTAGGGATTACGCTTGAGGAAACTCGCTTTTATCGGGAAGCTAAGGAAGAAGGCATTGAACAAGGCATTGTGCAAGGCATTGTTCAAGGTCGCGAACAAGAAGGAAGAGCCTTGATTTTACGTCAGTTAAATCGCCGTCTGTTAAATCGGCGAGTTGGAACATTACCGGAATCTATCACGACTAGAATTGCTGATTTGTCGATCGAGCAAATTGAAACTCTAGCAGAGGAATTGTTAGATTTTCAGTCGATCGAGGATTTAGATGTTTGGCTGGAGAATTTGCCGCAGGGAGATTGAAACGAGGTTAGGAATTGCACTTGAGGGGGCGATCGCGCCATTTACGCGCACCAACACATCAAACGTACCCCCCCTCTATTTCCTGGGTTTTAGGGTTCTTTTGGTGCATCCGCCGTTGCTGAGAGGATGTTAAGCGTGCGATCGCACATAATGGTTGACAGATAACGATCTGGCAAGTTTTATACTGCAACCTTTTTAAGCAGAGATTAAAAAGAGAGGGACGATATGACTTTTGCTGGTGGGGTAGCAGACAAACTAGGCAATCGCTATGAAGGTCGGTGGACTGTGCATTGTATGGTTGATGTCATGGATGAGAAAGCCGATTCTATTAGTCTAGAACCACCAGGTATAGACGGGATAGAGTTTTTTATTCGTCGAAATGGTAAATTGGAGTATCACCAAGTTAAGCGACAAAAAAGTGGGCTTGGGCGCTGGACACTAAAATCTTTGCAAGATCAACAAGTGCAAGTCCTATCTGACTTTTGGAGAAGTCTTAGTAATCCAGATGTTTCTTGTGTATTTATTTCTACTCAAGATGCAGAAGAATTGCAAAGGTTAGCGATGGATGCAAGAGATGCTGCATCATTGACAGAGTTTGAGCAAACTTATCTTAATAAAAAACTATCAGGTCACTTCGATACGCTCCTTCAGAAATGGGGAAATTGTTCTCGCACAGATGCTTACGAAGCGATCAAGCGAGTCAAAGTGGAAACAGTTGGCGAGCAATTTCTGGTTAATACTGTTGATAATCGTTTAGCAGCTTTAGTTGAGGGCGATTCAAAAACTGTAAGGATTGAACTGGCTGAACTAGCACTAAACAGAATTAGGAATGAGTTAACAGCACATGATATCTGGCATTACCTATTGGAACAAAGAGGCTATCGCCGTCGCGAGTGGGGCAAAGACCCTCACGTTTTGGCTGCTGTCGATCGAGTGAACGATCGCTACCTTTCTCGTTTGCAGAAAGAAGCGATCGCAGGAGCAGTAATCCCCAGAGATGAAGTAGACATTATTTTCAATAAGCTCACCTCACTAGATAGTAAAGGCGGTGTATTAGTTGCAGGTGAAGCTGGAGTTGGTAAAAGCGGCGTCATTCTTCAAGCTGTGGAAGCGCTTCGTAAAGAGGGTATCCCGTTAATAGCTTTTCGGGTAGATCGTTTAGACCCAACAGACTCACCCGATCAAATCGGAAAACAGCTAGAAAATTTACCCGGTTCTCCTGCTCATGTTCTAGCCAATATTGCACAAGGGCGTGATTGTGTCCTGATTATCGATCAGCTTGATGCTGTAAGTAAAGCTTCTGGTCGCAATCCTCAGTTTTTTGAATGTATCGATCTAATCATCGACCAGGTTAAAGCTTATCCACAAATGCGTCTACTACTAGCCTGTCGCAAGTTTGACCTAGATTATGACTGCAGACTTAAGCGTTTAACAGGTGAGAATGGCATTGCCGAGACAGTGATAATTAGCCGCATGTCTCACGATAAAGTGCGAGAGATGGTTGCAGAAGTGGGATTAGATAGCAGCTTACTGAACAATAAGCAACTTGAATTGTTATCTATTCCTTTGCACTTGAGATTGCTAGCAGAAGTTGCAGAAGTTTCCAAAGCTAATGTCCTCAACTTTAGGACAGCAAAAGATATATACGATAAGTTCTGGGACTATAAAAAGGATGTTATTCACGGTCGGCTTGGTGCTTCTGAGCATTGGACGAATGTAATATACACTCTCTGTGATTACATGAGTAAACATCAGAGGTTGTCTGCTCCCAAAGCTCGTGTGGATAAATATGGAAAGACTGCTGAATGGCTGGCATCCGAACACGTATTGATTCTAGAGGGGCAGCAGTATTCATTTTTTCATGAAGGTTTTTTTGACTATGCTTTTGCCCGTCGTTTTGCAGGTGAGGATCAGGAATTATTGGAGTTTTTGGGAAATAGAGAACAGCAACATCTGTTTCGCCGCGCTCAAGTTCGCCAAATCTTAGTTTACGAGCGGGATGCAGATCGCGATCGCTATCTTGCCGACCTCCAAGCTTTACTCACTAGCTCTAACATTCGTTTTCACATAAAAAAGGTAGTATTTTCCCTGCTTGCAGCGCTAGATGACCCCACACAAGAGGAGTGGGAAATTATAGCTCCCTTGATGGGTGACGAATCCGAGCCTATCACACAACAAGTCTGGCGAACTTTGCGTAGCTCGGTTCGTTGGTTCCAACTACTAGACTCTCTACGATTAATAGAAAAATGGCTCAGGGATGAGAACGACGAGCGTATCGAGCAAACGATAACGCTGCTATCTATTATGCAGAGGCAGATACCGGAGCGGGTGGCTGAGCTAGCAGAGCCTTTTATTGGCGTATCAGAAGCATGGCATAATCGGCTAAACCACCTTATACAAGGGGCAGAACTTGTTCCTTCTCGTCGTTTTTTTGACTTTTTCCTGCGACTGATTGGTGAAGGGATTCTGGACGAACCACGAGAAATAATCGATTTTAATCGTGACTTCTGGATGAGAATAGATTCTTTACCGAAACATCATCCAGAATGGGCTTGTGAAGCTATTGGTTGCTATTTCAATCGGTATTTAGATTTAAGTATTGCTGCTGGACAACCCAATTTGTTCGATCGAAGCTCTAGCGCCCTACCTTACAGCAATTTTTCAGAAGAAATTTTAATAGCAAGCGTCCGTAATGCTCCCAGAGCTTTTATTAAATACTTACTTCCTTTTATGCTTCGGGTGATGGATCTAACCTCTCTGAAGCAAAATAATCCACCTTGGCCTGATTTGGTCTGGTATTGCCGAATTCATGGTAAAGGCTATGAGATTCATGATGCCTTATTACGTGGAATGGAAGAGGCAATATCGAATTTGGCTGCGAACCATCCTGAAGACTTTTCGCTCCTCGCAGAGCAGCATCTTCGTAACTCCAATTTTGAAACAATCCAGTTTCTGTTGATTCGTGCCTACACTGCGAATGGAGAAATATTTGCCGATGAAGCCATTGATTACCTCGGCGAACAAACAGCACGACTTCAAACAGGAGGATTGGTAGATCGTAATGGAATTATTCGTCATGAACTTTACTTTTATACCCAACTTTTACTAAAAGCAATTACGACGCATTGTTCTCATGAAAACTTACTAAAGCTTGAAACTTTGATTCTCGATTACTATACAGAAGCTCCAAAATCTACTATAGCTCTTAAATTCCGAGGCTATCCACAGTTTCTTTTGCTAGATGCGATTGATTCCTCGCGACGCACAGAAATAGCTAATCGTCGGTTACAGGAGTGGAAACGTAAGTTCACTGCTTTACAGTTAATACCATCAGACGAAATCGAACCATCAGAGCCAATCGCAGCTTCTATTGTTGGTTCTCCAATACCTAAGAAAGCAGCAGAAAAGATGACTGATGAGCAATGGTTAAAGGCTATTGCTCGTTATGATTACAATGATCTTAGAAGTGGATTTCAGCGGACTGGGCAAATAATAGGTGGAGCTTATAACTTATCTAAATTTTTAGAAAGCCAAGTAAAACAGGAGCCTTTGCGCTTTGCTGGATTAATAGGGCGGTTTCCCGATAGCGCGAATTCATCTTATTTTAATGCAGTTTTATGCGGTATTGCAGAAGTTGATATAGATTTTGAAACTGCTTTTATGGTATGTCAGCTTTGCCACCAATTACCTAATTATCCTTGTGGTCGTTCGATTAGTTTGCTGATGGGAAAATTAGCTGATTTAGCTTGGTCTCAAGAGGCTTTTGATATTGTAACTTGGTATGCCTTAAACGACCCTAACCCAGAACAAGAGACTTCCAACGGACAGGTTTACTATGGTGGTGATATTTTAAATGCTGGAATTAATTCCACGCGAGGTAGTGCTGTAAGTGCCATCGCTAAACTAATTTTTGCGGATAAAAATCGCGGATATTACTTTCGGGAACATCTCCAACAGATAGTTCAAGACTCTTCGATTGCTGTTAGATCGTGTGCTGTTGAAGCACTAACAGCAATGTTGAATTATGACCGAGACTTAGCTGTCAGCTTGTTTCAGCAACTTTGCAATACCGAAGATGCACTTCTAGGAACTCACACTGTTGAGGATTTTTTGTACTATGCTTTACAAACGCATTTTAAAGTGCTGGCATCGATTGTTGAACGGATGATTATGTGTGAGTTACCGGAAGTAGTAAAGGTTGGGACTAGACAAGCCTGTGTAGCATCTCTAAATATCGAAGAGGCACGTTGGCTGGCAGAACTTTGCCTGTCTAGTACAGAAACTCATCGCATCGCTGCTGCTGAAATATTTGTAACTAACTTTCGTATAGCACACTTTCGGGAGTTTTGTGAAAATAAATTAATATCTTTTTTTGATGATTCGACTGAAAAAGTGCGTTCTCAAGCAGCTAGGTGCTTCTTGCATCTTGAGGGAGATGAACTGGGTGATTACATCTGTTTAGTGGAGGCATTTGTTGATAGTCGATCATTTTATAATGACGACTACAACTTAATTCATGCCTTGGAAAAGACAACAGCTAAACTTCCAAATGAGGTTACTTATCGAGTGTGCGATCGCTTTCTCGAAGGCTTGAGGTCAGATGATTCTGATATTCGTCAGCGTGGAAGGATTAAAGCAGACAAAGTTAGTAAATTAGTCCTGCAATTGTACAGTCAAAGCCAAGACACAAACCTACAAGTGCGTTGTCTTGACTTGATTGACTTTATGACTCAGATGGAAGTTTACAAATTGGCTGAGGTGCTAACGCAATATGATAGATAAAAGCGAGTCTGTTTCCCGTGTGGGGTTGCTGAAGCCAAGTAATGGAAATAGGGAATTGCCTTCGTGATGGCAGCACAGATTAACTTAAAATGGAAGAGACGTTACAAAAACGGCAATTATCAGTACCCCTCCCTTCACGCTTCCTCTCTCACAATTGGCCCATAGTCGATCGCCCGCAAAGTCAAACAATCGATCAAACAGTCGATCGACTAAAACAAACCTCATTACCAAGGATTGCCAATCATTCTAAAAGCAGACCAATAATAAGGATGAGAGAAATTCTGAGTCGTCGTGTTTGCCAATTCCGGGGGTAACGGCAGATTGCCAACAGAAGTGTGCAGCATCCCCCCTTCAATTCGCACTTCTCCCCGCAACATCGCTAATTGCGCTTGCCGCAGTGCTTCTGCTTTAATCGGAGCAGTTTTTAACTGCCCGTAAAACTCCGTCATCAATCCTAAACTGCCCTCGTCGCTGACATACCAAAGAGTCGCCATAGCCGATTTAACCCCGGCTTGCACGGCTAACCCGCCAAAGCCCAACTCGGCCTCTCGATCGCCCACAGCAGTCTTGCAAGCACTCAAAACTAACATTTCAACTTGCGGGCTGTGCCATCCCATTTGCCGCAACTGATCCAAACGCAATTTAGTATCCCACAACTGAATAAAGGAGTGGCTGGGGTCTCCCGATCGAAATTCGGCGTGGGTAGCCAAGTGAATCATCCCAAAAGGATACTGCTGGCGCTGCGATTTCAAATTAGCCAGGGTGAAAGCTTCGTTCAAGAAAGACTTACCCGGCCACTGCTGCGGCGTGATTGTGGATACTTCTATTTCCACCGCAGGCAAAGGACTCATCTCTGGAAATTGCGACGCCCCCATTGCCAGAACTTGGGTATTTTTGAAATTGGCGGGGCTGGTATCCGTCAAACTCAGACTCGGCATTGAGCCAACACTGTAACGCTCTATCAGAAAGCCTTTGCCGTCGTGCAGGGCACCCATCGGTATCGATCGCAACCCCATATCTGAGATAAAAGATAAATTCTCAATGCCTTTGGCTTGCAACTCTGCTTCGAGCGGCGCTACCATCCACTGGTAGAGTTGCTGAGCCAAGGGCAAATAACTTTTAGTATTGCGCTTTACCGGATTAGTCAGTTCAGTACGAAATCTCCGAACAGCTTCCATTACCTCGGCGCGAGAGGTTCCAGGGATGCGCTGGCGAACGGGCACGCCTTCCGGAGTGATCACCATCATTTCCAGTTCGTCAGAGGCTTGAATTTGCTGTTCTACGCGCAAAACGGGGGAACTGCTATAAGGCCGAGCGACTGTAGAACCCCTGGGTACAAAGTTGATATAAATGAGAGCTGGTTTGATGCCTGTGGCTTGTTGGACACTGCGAAGGGTAATTTGGGCATCTTCTAGGGTGGCGAGCGCAGTTGTTGATGGCAAATTTAGGTAATCGACAAACTCGCTGGTAAATCTCTCCTCCACGGGAAAAATAACTGCGCCGACGTTAGTTGGCAACTTAGAAGCGTCAAGATTCGCAAACGCGGGAGGTGAAATGCCCTGTTGCAAGGAATTAGATATCTGGTTTTGCTGTTGCAAGCTGGGCGAAAATAAACGATTTGTGCTGGGTGGCAGGTTGGCTGCGAGCGCCTGTGTCGGTATCGGTGCGAGATTTATCGGCGCAGCAGCAGGCGCAACCACTGGATTGGGAGTAATTGTGGGTGCGATCGGCAAAACATTGGATATCGGCGCTGGATTTTGAATTGTGGGTGCGATCGGCAAAACATTGGATATCGGCGCTGGATTTTGAATTGTGGGTGCGATCGGCAAAACATTGG
>NZ_JAUBPT010000099.1:0-31293 GCF_036700905.1 Microcoleus sp. S13_C3
CGATGGCTGATAAGGAATGAGAATTAAATAACTTCCACTCTTGAAAGTGGGATGGGCGTCCCGCCCTTCCAAAAAGGACGGGCGGGACGCCCATCCCACAATAACAATTTTAATTGTAAGTTATTTAATTCGCGATCCTAAGTTAGAATAAAGCCAATTAATTATTCAAAAAAATGAGTGCTCAAGTTACTGTCCTCGACCATCCTTTGATACAGCACAAGTTAACTCTGATGCGGCAAACTCAAACGAGCACGGCGAAATTTCGCCAACTGCTGAAAGAGATTGGAATGCTGCTAGCCTATGAAGTGACGCGAGATTTGCCGCTAAAATACGAACTAATACAAACGCCGATCGCCAAAATGAATGCACCGGTGCTGGCTGCCGAAAAGAAAATTGTTATTATTTCGATTATGCGCGCTGGTCAGGGACTGTTAGATAGTATTTTAGAGCTGATTCCGTCTGCGAGGGTAGGACATATTGGTTTGTACCGCGATCCGACAACTCGGATGGCGATCGAATATTATTTCAAAGTTCCCCAAAATATCGAACAGCGAGATGTTTTAATTGTCGATCCGATGCTGGCTACTGGTAATTCAGCAGTGGCGGCAGTGGATAGGCTGAAAGAAGTTAATCCGAAGTCTATTAAGTTTTTGTGCTTGCTGGCGGCACCGGAGGGAGTGGGGCACTTTCACGAACAACACCCTGACGTGCAGATTTATACGGCGGCTGTTGACGAGTGTTTGGACGAGCATGGCTATATTGTACCTGGACTGGGAGATGCGGGCGATCGGCTTTACGGCACTCTGTGAATTCAATAAAATTATTTTCTGCTGTATATGCCAATACATTCATTTAAAAATAAGTTTACTAACATAAGCATTGGTTTGATAGTGCCATACAATGTAAATTGTAAAATTTTAATGTCAGGAAAAGCCTATATATAACAATGGTTCTAGGGTTTTCTTACATTAAATTCGTAAATTGCATTATCTAGATGTATTTACTGCATTTTATGGAGCAAATCTCTGCCTTTAGTGTAATTAATTCCAGGAATTTAGTTCATAAAATAGATGTATGATGCTCACCGTTTGTGATCAACTAATTATATTTCTTGACGAGGAAAAAAACAATGGAGACTACAGCACAGAAAGAAGCCCCAACTCAGCCTGTTGAGGAAGTGAAAATTAACAATATCAACAGTTTGGAGTTTGAGCTTTGGGCTAAAGCAGTCAAACGGCAGATGATTGCAGCACTCTCTAAAAAGGGCGCGATTTGAGAGCTCTGGGTTTTTTGTGTGCAACTTGTGTTAATTAATTAAATTAACAAAATTTTTGTCTGCATTGTTGTCCGAGTTACGGGAGGGGCAAGAGAAAGAATTTTCCTTTTTCCGAGTTTTGGACGTACAGGTGGAAGGAAGCCGGGTTTTTTTACGAAAATACTTCTGTTGCGATCGGCAGAAATGGTAAAAAAACCCGGTTTCTTTGTGTCAAGAGTTCCTCCGGGACTGTTCTATCTGCCGAATGCTTTCTGCCAGATTACGATCGCTTGTCAACCGCTGCCAGCAAGCGCAGACTTCCATCTTGAACCTGCACTGCTTTCACCGTTCCCACAGCAACTCTTTGTTGACCGTTAGCCATCGCTACCTCAATCTTAATCTTGGGGTCAGCCTGTAATCCCAGCCGCCCCCACAGCCACTTGACTTGAGTAGCAGGAAAAGAGCGCACTTCTACATCAGAAAAGGGCGAATTAACCCAGCGGCTACCGTCGTAAAAACTCGCTACCTGCACCTGATACCAAACTTGTTCTCCCGCCAATTTTAACTCATTGTTCGGTTCTGGTTCCAGCCACTCAGCGGGATTGACACTGTTAATTAAAGTAGCAGAACCCATAATTTGACTTTTGTGGTCTTCTAGATTTTCAGCCTGAGAAACTGCTTCCTCAAGTTTGTTGACCAAATTCCGAATTCGACTTCTGGTTTCGCTGTCAGTATCTGATTGCTGGTCGAGCCAATTCATCGCCTCGCGAGTTCCGTCTTGAGAAGCTACAATCAGAGCACCCCAAGCCTTGACATCGGCGTCAGCGGCATTCACTCTCAAGGCGGCGTCTATGCGGTTCCAGATCCGCCCGCCGTCATTTTTGAGGGTTGTGGCTATTTCGTTACTGTTGCTCGGATCTGCTTCAAATACTTGCAAAGCTTCGGCCCAGCGGCCGTCGATCAATTCTGCGAGAACTTGTTGACCGGGACTGGCCCAAGATGCGATCGCCTGAGCCCGAGTAATTTTAGCGTGAAATTCGATCGTTTCTAGCTGAGCTTGCGCGACTGCGGGCCAATTTTTGCCGGCTTTCCCCTTCGCCACACGCATAACATTTAATGCTGGAGACCACAGCCCGCTTTTGGCCAGTCGCAGCCCATTTTTGTAAGTCTCGTCATTGAAAGCAATTTCTTCTAAAGAAATCGCCGTTAACTGAACTGGGTTGGGCAAAAATTTGCGCGGGCCAATTTGATAAAGGGTAAATTGCGGCTCTAAACCAACTGTTTGGTCGATCGCCAACTGCGGGTTTTCGCCCTTAACAATTTGCTGCCAATTCGGCGCTTGTCCCGCCGCACTCGCCCACTCCAACAGTGGCATTAAATGATTTTGGCTGGGGTTGTAGCGAACGACTTGTCCGTAGGGAATTTTCTTGTCGCCCCGGATTAGTTTACCGCTGACATTAAACCAAATGCCTGCGGCGGGGGGCTTTCCGTCAAAGCGGCGCAGTTCTGTTAGGGGTAACGACTGATTCGAGGCTTGATTGTCAGATGTAGAGTCAGCTAAGGAAGCAATGACAAAAGATTCCGCCGGGCCTTCTACATTCACAGAACTTGCTAACTGAAAATACTGCTCTTTATCGGAACTGCGATCGGGAAGTTGCACTCGCTTGTACACCCGAAGTTCGACAATTTGACGGCAAGGATTTTTGCAAACAGTAGAAGCCTTAACAGTTCTTTCTACCATCACCGGCAATAGCAAATCGGAAATAGAATTATCGCGGGATTGATCGACGGGAAGCGGCAGGGGTTCTCCGGTTACGAATCCCAATTTTCGGATGCTGGCTTTGATTTGATCGAGAGTTTGGATCGAATCTCTGCTACCTGTAGGCAGGCGCGACCATTCCGGCACAAACTGAGAGATCAACTTGTTGCCATTGGGATCGACGATTAGCTGATAACTCAGCCAAGCGCCACCTCCCATCAAAGCTGTACAGCCACCCAAGATGCTGAGGGCTGTCAAATTAGCTATCAGTCTTTTCCAGGGATATCTGGCGCGAGTTCGGGGAGTAGGTATTGGAAGCTGGGACTCTTGAAGATTTTTGGGGCGTCGGGTTTGGCGCCGCCGTCTTGTCGGAGGAGGAGCAACTTTGCTATTTTCTGGGGGTTTGGCTCGATTTTTTGAAGGGTTAATTTTGTGTTCCATCGTCCCATTTTAGAATTTAGATTTTAGAATTTAGAGTTTAAAATTGCAATAGCCGATCGTACTGCCGACCTATGATATCCCAAGTGTATTGGCTTTCAACGAGCGATCGAGCCCTGACAGAGAGCTCCTGTCTTAGCTGCTGATTTTCAAACAAACTGGCGATCGCCTCAACATACTCCTGAACTTTGTTCGCCCGCAAGGCCCTTCTCGGTTGTGGGCCGCCATCGACGGCTAAACCCTCCAAACCTCGATCGCTAGCAACCACGGGAGTTCCCGCAGCCATCGCCTCCAAAGTTTTATTTTTAATCCCAAAACCAATCCGCATCGGCACCACACAAACAGCAGCTTGATGCAAATATTCTGCCACCCTTTGCACCCGGCCTACTACTTGAATTCCGGGAAGTTCCCCCAAGGCGAGCACTTCCGGGACTGGCGAAGCCCCTACTAGGGTGAGGGTAGCATCGGGATAGCGCTGCTGCAAAGGCGGCAGTATTTGCAAACTGAGAAACCGCGCCGCGTCAATATTGGGCAAATTGTTCATTGCGCCTGCAAAAATTAAGCTGTGTCCTCCCGGATCGATCGACCGGTACGGAAATTGAGTTAAATCCACGCCGTTAGGAATGACATCAATGGGAGGTACAAAAAAATCTTGTTTTCCTCGCACTCGAACCGGAGGCGACAGCAATTCTAGGAGTTGCTCTCTGTCGGTGGATGTTGTCGCAACAATCCGGGAGAATTTGGAACAGTAGCGTTTTTCGTAGCGGGCGAGTAGGGGTAAATTTAGTCGATCGCGCAGGGGTTTTTCCGAGGTGCCGGTTGCTAACATTTCCCTGCAAGTTCCCCAAACGGAACTGTGAATGTTTGCCACTGTCAGCAGTTTTTGCCGCCATTCTGGACGCACGTAAATCTCGTTAACGCTGTGCTCGCAGGTGACAGCATCGCAGTTGCCTGCTGTTACCAATTCGTCTGCCCAATTCTGCATTGCTTGGGAGTAGCTTGAGAGTACGTTTGGAGGTGTGCCCGACTGCAAAAATTGACCGAATCTGTGGAATTTTCCTATTATTTCAGGGAACCCCCCCTCAGTCCCCCCCTTATTAAGGGGGGGAGGCAAGAAGCCCTCCCCCTGGTTAAGCAGGGCTGTTTCATTATCCGTAGGGGCCGTGCCCCCGTGCCGCCCCTCTTGGTCGGATCTGCAGATCGAATCGTCTAGGTCGGGGGTAGGCACGGAGGCACTACCCCTACAAAATTCATGTTTTTGGTGAGAATGAAACAGCCATGCCTGGTTAAGGGGGGGAGGCAAAAAATCCCCATCGGGTTCTGGATCGAGTCTTAGCCCCCCCTTAATAAGGGGGGGTTGGGGGGGTAATCGCGGGTTGGGAAAAACTGCTAATTCTGTGACTTGCTGGCGCAATGTGTCGATTTGTGCATCGGTGACATCGGGCGATCGTACAGTGCCGAGAATTACATCATGCCGCCGGCTCAAGTATTGTAATAAATTAAACGTCCTTACCTGAGTTCCTCCGCGGCTGGGCGGATAGGGAAAAGTCGAGGAAAGCATCAAAATCTTCATGGGATGTGGAATAAATAAAGTTGCCGCTTGCGCGATAAAATTGATTGATTAAATCTTTTTAACAATCTTCGCACCTATGGACGAATTATCTCTTAAGGCGCTGCTCGAAGACTTGAAAAAGCCCGACCAAAGCGTGCGCGATCGGGCAACTACAGAACTCTGGCACACTTGGTTTAACCAGAAAGGTGACTATGGGATGCAAATTCTCAGGCGATCGCAAGTTTCGCTGGATGCAGGCGATGTTCACCACGCTTTGGATTTGCTGACGAAACTGATTGCGGAAGCGCCGGATTTTGCGGAAGCTTGGAACCGACGCGCCGTACTTCACTATACCCAAGGAAATTATAAAAAGTCGATCGACGACTGCGAAATCGTCCTCAAACTGAACCCGGTGCATTTTGGGGCGTTGCACGGTCTGGGTTTGTGCTACGCTGCCTTGGGAGAATACCTAAATGCTATTCAAGCTTTTCGCCGCGCTTTGGAAATTCAACCGTTTGCTTTGGTGAATCAAAAGTTAATTCTCGAATGTACGGCTCGTTTGAGTTAAAATACATTGGGAATTGGGCATTGGGAATTGGGCATTGGGAATTGGGAATTGGGAATTGGGCATAGGGAATTGGGCATGGGTGGTTTATTTTCCTGGACTCAAGTGCGAATTTTTTCCACACTCTAAAATTGAAAATAGTCGTAGTGCCGAAAATTAGCGTTTGCATTCCTACTTACAATCGAGTGCATCTACTGGCTTGTGCGATCGCCAGCGTGCTAGCTCAAACTTATACAGATTTTGAATTAATTATCTGTGATGACGGTTCCACTGACAGCACTCCACTATTGATGTCGGAATTTGTTGATCGCGGGATTCGCTACATTCGCCACCCGCAGAATATCGGCAAGAGTAATAATATGCGATCGGGCTTTGCGGCGGCAAGGGGCGAATATTTTATCAAGTTTGACGATGACGATCGCCTGAGCGCGCAATTTCTAGAGCGGACATCTGCTATTTTAGATAAAGACCCCAGCATCGATTTTGTCAGTACAGATCACTGGGTGATCGACATTAACAATTATATTGACGAAAACCAGACGAAACTGAATTCGCAGCGGTGGGGCCGCACCGAGTTGTCGGCTGGAATTATTGAAGATTTGCTATCTGCTGTTTTTCTCAGACAAAGTTTGCAAATAGGGGCGACTTTGTTTCGGCGCCGCGCCCTGGAAGAAGTTGGATTTCTGCGGCCGAATTTGCAAAATTGCGAAGATAACGATTTGTTTGTGAGACTTGCGATTGCGGGCAAAAAGTGCTATTATTTGCCGGAGCTGTTGATGGAGTATCGAGTTCATGCAGGACAGCAAGGAGTCGATCGGGCTATTCCCTATTTAAGCGATAAATTGCGCTATTTGACCGGCTACGAATTTGATTCCGAGAAGTTGGAAACAGTCAGGCTCCAAAGGATTGCAGAAACTCAATTAGCGCTAGGTTTGCGGCTGATTGAGGTGGGTGAAACTGCAAAAGGGCGCCTGATGGTGCGGGCTGGAAAGTCGGTTTCTGCGGCGAAAATGTGGGCGGGTTTGGGATTGTCGCTGTTGCCGGTGGAGTGGCGGGGGAGGGCTTTTGAGTTTGTGCGGGAGTTGGTGAAAAGTGCTGAATTCTGAATTTTAATATCAAGTCCGGTTTCCTAATTTAACCTTTAGATAGCGGCAGGCATTGCGGAGATGTTTGGAGAATCTATTCAAGCATCTCTTAAAGCTGTACTAGCTATATTTATTGCTTCTAAAAATTCACTAAGTGGAAACTTCAATTCCGCTAAAAAATCGGGATGAACATATTGTGAGTATATATCTATTTCCATTTTGTCAACACCTTTATCTTTATTGATTTGTGCAACTTGTTGTCCCTTATATTGTATTTCAACAGTCATTTCATTATATTTAATGTCACTTAAATAAAGAATTTCAAAACCAGAGTCTAGATTTATAGCCATTTTGAACCTCTTAATCTACAAATGTACCAAAACTACCATCTGCTTCAAACCTGATTCGACTTCCATCAGGAACTATAGCCTCAATTTCACCTCTTCCAAGTCTAACAAAAACAACATCTGGATGATTTAGTATCCGATCGTGCTATGATATTTATACACTAAAGCTAAGGTCTGTACTTTGAATAGGAGAAATCGCTATGCAGATACCAGAAAATCCAAGCAATAATGACATTAGGGAAGCATTGATTGAGCTAGGTCAGAAAGTCGATCGCCTGGAATACAAATTTGACGCATATCAGAAAGGAACTGATGGTATGGTGAGGATGGCCACGACTATTATTATTGCTACTGCTTCCGTCGTTGTCTTGTCTAGCCTCAGTCCCGCAGTAACAGCCATAGTGACAGCATTGTCAGCAGGAAACGGATAGTAATAATTAGGAATCAAATTTCTTGACACTATACAGAGGCGATCGTGAGTTGTTTCACAATACTCCTGACTCTAATTGGTCTAGATAAATAAATTCAGGAGCTTTAACTCCCGCTTCCTCTCTAATTTTAACCAGTCTAGGCGACTCAAAAAATGCCCTAGCATCTGCTATGGATGTCCACGCGGAGAAATGAACAATTTTGTTAGGTTCATTGTCATACTTCAAGACCTGATAGGAGCGCTCTCCAGCTTCTTTTCGGATGCTTTCAGCATTATCAAATACCTGTTTCCAAGCTTCATAATTTTCTACTTCATGAATAATTAAGACATACTGCATAGCAGTCAGATTCTCTGATAATTTCAAAACTTCAAGGGTTCGGTTTACTCGTCTTCTTCCTCAGCATTTTTCTCTTTAAATCCCAACCAGAAAAATATTACCTATTCTACGTCGAGCATTTTCTCGGATGTCAGACTTCCCAATTTGCGTATTTTGTACGTCAAATACTCCTTCTCGGAGGAACTTATTTTTGACTTTCACCTCAAATCTTGAACCGCGTAGACTTGTTGTAGGTGGCAATAGAGTCGCTAATGCCCGGTCTTGATTTAGAGCAGGAATACTCACGACCAAGCATGGTCTGACTTTCGCAATATAACCTATATCGACTAAGCTGTGTTGCATCTAGATTGCCTATGGTATTAGAGAGGGAGAAGGGGAGAGGGGGAGAGGGGGAGAGGATTTGGCGATTTTTGATCGGGACTCGAAATATACAATTTAAATGCACAACAGCTTAACCAGATTTCACCACGATCTGGACTATTCATATACGGATTATTCCTCATCTAGCTCTAGAAAAAGTCCCTCAGCATTTAGAACTAAATCGTCATCAGATAGGGGGGGGAAGTCTAAATTAACAGTCCGTTTCAAAATTTCCAATACCAAATCTAACCGCTCTGAGTCTGTTAATCGCTCAAAGGTATTCAAAAGTTCTTCTACTAAAATAGTCATAGCTTTTTCCCTAGACTTGCTTATAGCATAGCACAGGTTTTAAGTAGACCAACCTCAAAAAACATAACAGCCAGCTCCCCGCAGCACTTTAAGGCTGCGGGGTTCTAACATCGATCACGCTTTCCACTAAAGTAGTAAACAGTGCTCCATCTAAGTTTTTCCTAAATATCGTGTCTATATTTGCTGAAATTCCGACTGTGTGGCTGCAAATTTCCCTCGTGGGAGTCTGGCTGGGCTTGATTTTACTGGTAGCTGAAGGGTTAAATCGCTTTACTTCTGTCGATGCTGAGGTATCGCGGAAGATTGTTCACATCGGTACTGGAAATGTGATTTTGCTGGCGTGGTGGCTGGAAATACCCGGTTGGGTGGGGATTTCGGCGGGGGTTTTAGCAGGCGCGATCGCCCTAATTTCTTACCAAGTTCCGATTTTGCCCAGTCTTAACAGTATCAATCGGCACAGTTGGGGAACTTTTTTCTATGCTGTTAGTATCAGCGTTCTCGTGGCTTGGTTTTGGCCACTGCAACATCAGGAATACGCTGCTTTGGGCATTTTAGTCATGACTTGGGGCGACGGATTGGCTGCTGTCATCGGCCAGAAATACGGCAAACATATTTATCGAGTTGGGGGAATTCAGAAGAGTTGGGAAGGTTCTGCAACTATGTATTTGGTGAGTTTTGCTATTAGTAGTTTGATTTTGCTGGCGGTTCAAGGCAATATTTGGCAAACTTGGGCTGTGTCTGCTGTTGTCGCTTTAGTTGCTGCTACTTTGGAGTCGGTTTCCAAGCTGGGAATTGACAATCTGACTGTGCCGATCGGCAGTGGGGCGATCGCCTTTTTCCTAAATCAATTTTTGATGATTGGTAATGTGTAATCTGAACTTCCCCCCACAGGGGGCGTTGCTGGATACAGGTATGAATTCAAGATTTCCCAATTGCTATAAAGCAAGTATGGTGAGTTTTGTAACTTCCATTCAAAGGTGATTCATACCGTGAATCACCAACGCCAATTATCAATTGTCTAAGTCCCGTTAAAGCAGCCGACGTGCTTGTAAAATTTGTTGTTGCCATTGCTCGAAAGCGGGGATTTTTGAGCGATCGTCTGTGGGAAACATCGCCCTTATTTGCTCCATAAGCTCGATCGCCAGCGGTACGCCAAGCTGCAATTGTTCCAACACATCCCGCTGAGCAAAAACTGTTTCCGGTGTTCCTTCTAAAATCAATTTTCCTCGATCCATTACAAACACCCAATCAGCCCAGCGGTAGATGAAATCGAGGTCGTGACTTGCTAAAAGAATAGTGGTTCCGGCGTTGTGAATTTGTTGGAGTAAACCGATCAGTTGTCGGGTGTGACGCGGATCGAGATAGGCGGTAGGTTCATCTAACAGCAGCAGTTTGGGCTTGAGAACCATGATATCGGCGATGGAAACCCGCTTTTTCTGGCCCAAACTGAGATTGTGAATTGGTTCGCGGGCGAGTTCGCTTAGATCGAATTTGTCGATCGCCTGCTGCACCTTTTGAGCAATTTCGGATTCTCTCAAGCCTAAATTGTACAATCCATAGGAGATATCTTCTTCTACCGTCGAAGCTACTAATTGATGTTCGGGATTTTGAAAGACGAGTCCGATTTGTTGGCGCAGTTGCATCAACGATTTGCGATCGTAGCGAAAGGGTTCACCTTGCCAGCTAATGATTCCCTGTTGCGGTTGATATAAGCCATTTGCTAACAGAAAAAATGTAGTTTTACCACAGCCATTTTGACCGATCAGCCCGCAGCGTTTCCCGGCGGGGACTTTGAGATTTAAACCCTGAATTGCCACTCGCGAACCGCAGGGATAGGAGTAGGAAGTGCCAGCGAATTCTAGAATTGGGCATTGGGCATTGGGCATTGGGCATTGGTTATTGGGCATTGGTTATTGGTTATTGGTTATTTGTTATTTGTTATATCAATTCCGGTTGCACTTTTTATGATATGTCGGACACGGGAGTGCCGTTTCCCTACCGGGATTAATTGTAGGGACATGGCACTGCCGTGTCCTGACTGTGGGTAACATTAATTCCGATGCTACCGGATTTGATATTATTTGTTATTTTTTAGAGCGTAGTCGGTGGATTACCATAATAAAATTGGTTCGTAGTAAGGACTTTAGTCCTGATTAAGAAAGGACTCTTCATCCTCACTACAAACTTATGAGGGTTAGTTTGTATCAGCGTTTATCTGGTTCTAGTAGCCGCCAAAGTTGCATTTCATAACAGAGATGTTTCTCAAAAAGTTGGCCAGCCTCCAATCCTTCAACCACCAGCTTCTTGAACCAGCGACGAAATATCCAGCGCAGGAATTTGTGGACGGGGGGAACTGCGATCGCAATCAAATCTGCAACATAGATCATTGTATTTAGTCCATAGCGGCGGAAAGTATCGACATACAAATCGATTGTTGGCAAAATATGGGCGGAAATATCCTCAGTTTTTACTAAAGTGAATCCAGCTTGCTTTAATGCTGCATGAAGTTCCGTAACAACATGACAATTAGAGAACATTCCCTCTTTATAATTAGCATCAGATCGCAGCATATCAGCCAGCAAAACATAACCGCCAGGATTGAGGATTTTGGCGGCACCGTTAGCAATATCAACAGCCGACATATACTGGCTACTTTCGCTAAAGAGAATAAGATCGTAGAAATGGGTTGCTTTGAAGTCTTCAAACCTCGTGAGGTGGAAGATTGCCCGATCGCCCGTACACTTAAGAAAGCGCTGTTGTTGGAACGGATCGGGTGCTAGCCCTTCGACTGCAAAACCTCGATCGAGCAAATAAGCCGCATTTCCGCCAATCCCGCAACCCACATCGAGTATCGTATGAGTGCCTTTGGGGATCGCATCTAACAGTTTTACAGTATAAGCTTGCTGAGCGAGGCGCAATCGTGCGATCGTTAGTTCGTCAGCGGGTACAGGTAGGGTTTCCCAATAGCCGTAGTGAAGGTAGGGCGAATCTGTCAGGCCCAAATAGTAATTAAGCGCTGCATTTTGGTAGCGAGTTACCTTGGAAATTTCGATGGATTTTGGCTGCGGCATTCGGAAAATTTAGTAAGTTTTAGGATTTCGGGCAGAGTTGAAATTCTTCCCAGCGCTTGCATACCTGTTCATAGCACTCAACAGGAGAAATTGCCAACTTTTGCAACAAATTGATATCAATCTGACCGTTGGCGATCGACAAAAATATAATTGCTGCCTTGGGTTCGTAGCTAGCAATGATTTGGAGCAGATTTGAAACAGTGTTTTCCTCTAGTTCTAGTTGCTGCAAATAAACGGTTGCCTCCAAGTCGCAAATAAATTGCAGATCGTATTTTATAGTATCTACGCTCCAATTCACAGAGCCGTTAATGGGAGTCTTGATTGTGCAAGCAACCAAGCCTCGTCCTCGATGCAAAAAACCATTCCAAGCAGTATGTCCTATCTGCAAAATATTCTGGTGAATAAACAAGTTTTGCCAGTAGCCAAAGCTACCCTGCCAAACACTATCTTCAATTCGCATTTGTTTTCCATTAAAATAATATACGCTTCAGAACCCAGAGGGAATTACATCAGCGTTAATCTGTGTTTATCTGCTGATATCTGCGGTTAAAAAACCCCAATCCAATAATTTTAAAAATAATAAACTCACCATCATCCATACCTCGCAGATGAAAAACATGATTGTAAACAAATCGGCGGGCATCCTGACTCAGAGATGCAACGATCTCATTACAGTTGCGGGACAGCGCCGGATTCGCACCGAACTTTCCCCCTTGCGTCTGATGTGTGTTTTTCATCAGAGCCGATCGATATACGGGAATATTACCACTATTTGGAACATTTGACAAAAAACAGTCCGCCTATTCACCAAACTCAATATTTTCATACAAATCGGCCAGCGAAATCTCCACAGGAATAGAGGTTAAAGTCAGCCGATCGCCCATACAGCTATATTCCGAAAAAATCCACTTATTCGCTTCAGTTTTAGAATATTGCTCGACCTGTAGCCGATACTGGTCGATTAATAAATACTCCTGAAAACTAGGAATACTGCGATAGGCAGCAAACTTTTCATCGCGGTCATAAGCTTTAGTACCTTTAGACAGCACCTCAGCAATTAGCAGCGGATTCGTAATTGTATCCGTCCGTCCAGATTGCAGCTCGATCGGGCGCGCTACCACCATCACATCCGGGTAAGTATAATTATTAAGCTGCGGAACCCAAACCCGCTGATCCGATGCAAAAATACTGTAAGGTTTACCCTTAAGACTCACCCTCAAAATAGCATTTAAGATGCTCGTAATTTCATTGTGATCAGGTGTGCCGCCAGCCATCAGAACAATCTCCCCATTGATAAATTCATGCCGATCCTGAGAATTGATTTCCAATTCTAGATATTCCTCAGCGGTGTAGGTTTTGGTTTCAACTTGCGCGATCATACACAACGATCTCCTTTAATCTACTCATTTCATTTTATCTTAAAAATTATGCTAATTCAACAGAAAAGGATAATTTAATCATGCTAAGAAACAGGCAAGATGCCTGTTCCACAAAGATTGAATTTTATTGTGGGGCGGGCAGGATGCCCGCCCCTGAAAGGCTGATTGAGAATGTGCAAGATGTGAGTGCGATCGCACTTAACAAACTTACCGCAGCGGGACAAAGTTATAGCCAGTGCTTCCTCCTTGTTTCACTTGCACTAAAATCGGCTTACCAGCCCGATCGCCCGTGGGCAAAAACTTCACATCCTCGCTCGATCCTGCTGCCGAAAAACTCGCATTTCTGAGTGCTTGTTGCAATCCTTCCCGCGTATTGCTTTGCCGCAAGCCAGCGATGACAGCTTGAGTCGCGTCAAAACTCGTTGCTGTTCGCCAATTCACAATGCCTCCCCAACGCTGGCGGGCATTTTCTGGGAAACGGCTACCGGGATTAGTGTCAGGATGCCAGGGAACGGCCAAAACCAGCCCGTCAACGTCTTTTTGTCCGTCTTTTAAAGTTTGAAAGGTGTAGAGGGTAGTGCTGCCGTAGAGTGGCAATTTGCCTCGATTGCTGCGAGCCAGAGAAATCGCACGGTCAATGCGATCGACGTGGGGTGCTACCATCAATCCTTGTGCACCTTTGCTGACAGCATCGGCCAGGGCATTGTCGGGATTAAAAGAGGGTAATGAAAAGTCGCAAACAGTGGGAACTAATTTGCCGCCAGCAGCAGTAAGAGATGCCACAAATTCATCTTTAAATGATATGTTATCCGGTGCTTGGGAGTCATAACAAACGGCAATATTAGTTTTGCGTTCTGTTTTAACTACATATTCTGCTAAGGGAGCCGCCATGACGCTAATATTGGGGACTGTGCGAAATATGTAGCTGCCAAATCCTGATAGATTATTGGCAAAGCTCGTCGGTGTCACCATTACCAGTTTTTCTTGCTGATAGATCGGAGCAGCTTCGAGAGATGCGTTGCTAGCATTGTGTCCAATTACTGCTAGTATACTCGGATCTTTAGTCAATGTCCTTGCAACTTCTCTGACCACTTCTGGACTATTGTCATCGTTGACAATTTCTACTTGCAGTTTTGCGCCGTTGATGCCACCGCTATTATTGATTTCATCCTGAGCTTGGGCGACACCTCGAAGGATTTCTTGGGCGACATTGGGGTTGCTACCAATGGGGACGCTGACAGCAATTTTCAAGGGAGAAGCATTGCTGGTTGTGGCATTATTCAAATAGATAATGGTTTCCGGGTCGTTGCGATTTTGTTTCAGCGAATCCTGAAAATTTTTGACTGCTGCTTGGTAATCTCCATTGACAAAAGCTTGAACGCCTGCTTGTTTTGCTGCTGTTGTTTGCGATGTCAGCAATATCTGATTTCCTAAACTGATCCGATTGGGGAGCGTTCCAGGTGCGATCGTTGTCGATGTAGATGTATTTGAACTTTTGGCATTCAATAAACCGGGAAGGAACTTGTATGCGCCAAACCCAATTAAGCCGAGGACAATAATAAAAACAATGGGCGGCGGGCTGTTTTTTTTGTTAGTATCTTGATACATGATTTTTTGTCTTTATTTTGATAGTGTTTTGAGGCCGAACCTCTGGGTAAGTATTCCCAGCAGAACTTGGGAAGAGAAAATTCCATCTAAACCTCACTTTCCAATAAGTCCCCAATAGAGCACGCCCCAAAGTTGGAAAACCTGCTTTGCTTCCTCGTCATAGCCTTTAGTTTTGAAAATAGCCTCTGCCTGTTTTAGGTGGCTTATTGCTTGTTCTTTGTTTTTTGTTTGGTCTTGGTTAAGCAAAGCCGATGCCACTCTAATGTGAGTATCAGCATCATTGGAGTCACTTCTAATTGCAGTTTCCCAGTGGAAAATCTCCTCCTCTATAGTCTCCCATTGAAGTTCTTCGCTATAATTTTGTTGTCTGGGAAAGCCTTCAAGACCGTAATTTTTGATATTCAGAAATGTCGCAATGACTTCGGCTTTTTTATGCTTGTCTCCCAAACCAGTGCTGAAGTATGAAGTTAAAGGCACAGACCGCTTGCCTGAGTCCAGCACCAGACATACACGATACTTAATACTCTCACTATCCTCAATCTTCTGTATTTCCACACCTGAAATATCTTGAATCAGGTGTTTGACCACTTTGATTTTGAAAATGAGTGGTTGTTCCCACTTGAAAGTCAGATGACCGAGATTTTTATCAAATGTAACGCTCTCAATCTGTGAGAATATCACCAACATCAAACCAATTACAGCAAATAAATAAAGGAAAACGCTGCCGGAATACCAACCAAAAGGCAAACCAAATGCCAAAAAACTACCCCCAACGAATAGATTCATCCAAAATGCCGCCGTCTCTCGCAGTTCCAGCTTGTCTGATGTTTCTTTCATGATTTTATATTTAATCAATTTCCAGCTAATGTTATTAACATAATCAAACAAGCCCAAGTGAAAGTCAATTCATTAAATTCATTAATTAAGTTCATAAAAGTCATATTTGTATCTTTGGGGCGGGCAGGATGCCCACCCCACAACAGTTTCAGGGAAATTTGCTGTTTCCCTATCGCGTTTCTGGTGCGATCGCAGACAGTGCATTTCCAGATAATGCTAGGATCGTAGAACAAGTAATTGCGATCGACTTTGGTGAATTTATGTGTTTGTGTCCAACTGTAAATGTCATCATCTTGTGTCTCTAGTTTTCCGAACTGTAAAGTTTGAGCATTTAATTCCAGTGTGCCCAATCACAGGTAGACTCTGGCTCGATCGGGCAAATTTTGGGAGAAATCGGATTTCCACCGATGTGAAATAACATCAGGTTAGTCAAGGAGTGTAAGGGTTTGATATCGCTGATTTTATTGTCATTAAGTTCGAGCCACTCAAGTTTAGTCAAGGATTGTAAGGGTTTGATATCGCTGATTTTATTGTTCTTAAGGATGAGATTAGTCAGGTTGGTCAAAGATTCTAGCGGTTTGATGTCGCTAATTTGATTGTTTTGGAGTTCGAGCCATTCAAGTTTAGTCAAAGATTCTAAAGGTTTGATATCGCCTATTTTATTGTCGCCGAGTCCGAGAACAGTCAGGTTAGTCAAGGATTGCAATGGTTTGATGTCAGTAATTTCATTGACGTGGAGGTTTAGAGTAGTTAGGTTACTCAAGGATTCTAAGGGTTTGATATCGCTGATTTCATTGTTTATGAGACCTAGCATAGTCAGGTTAGTCAAGGATTGCAATGGTTGAATGTCGCTGATTTGATTATTTTCAAGACCGAGTTGAATGAGGTTAGTCAAAGATTGCAATGCTTGGATATCGCCGATCCTATTGTTGTAAAGGCCGAGATTAGTCAGCTTGCTTAAAGATTGCAATGGTTTGATATCACTGATGAGATTATCGCTGAGACCGAGATGAGTCAGATTAGTCAAGGATTGCAAGGGTTTTATATCGCTGATTTGATTTTTGTGGACTAAAAGTTTAGTCAGGTTCGTTAAGGATTGCAAGGGTTTGATGTCAGTGATTTCATTACTGTTGAGGTCGAGTTCCGTGAGACTAGAAAGTTTCTGATTAGCTGCATCGCACTCAGTAGTTTCAGCTTTTTCCAACAAAACTTCAACAGTATGTTTAGCTTCAGCGCTCAAATTTGCTTTTTCGCGACACCAATCACCAAATGTTTGTCCAGTGTATTCTGATTGTTTCTGAGTGACTGATGAAGAATGTCTATTTCTAGATAATTCTATAAGGGCAACCGCATTTCCGTGCAGCTTGATCTGAGTCAGGTTAGTTAAAGATTGCAAGGGTTTGATATCGCTGATTTGATTATTTTTGAGGTAGACATTAGTCAGTTGAGTCAAAGATTGCAAGGGTTTGATATCGCTTATTTGATTGTTGTTGAGATTGAGCCAAGTCAGTCTAGTCAAAGATTGCAAGGGTTTAATATCGCTGATTTGATTGTTTTCGAGAACGAGCGCAGACAGTTGAGTCAAAGATTGCAAGGGTTTGATGTCGCTGATTTGATTATCGCTAAGGGAGAGATTATACAGGCTAGTCAAAGATTGCAAGGGTTGAATGTCACTGATTTTATTGTTGCTGAGGGAGAGATCAATCAGTTGAGTCAAAGATTGCAAGGGTTGAATGTCAATGATTTCATTGTTGCTGAGGGAGAGATTATCCACCAGGTTAGTCAAAGATTGCAAGGGTTTGATGTCGCTGATTTTATTGTTGCTGAGGAAGAGAGTATTCATTTGAGTCAAAGATTGCAAGGGTTGAATGTCACTGATTTGATTACCGCTGAGTAAGAGAGTAGTCAGTTTAGTCAAAGATTGTAAGGGCTTGATGTCACTGATTTGATTATATTGGAGTTCGAGAATAGATAGGTTGGTCAAGGATTGCAAGGGTTTGATGTCGCTGATTTGATTGGTGCTGAGTTCGAGCCTGGTCAGTTTAGTCAAAGATTGCAAGGGTTTGATGTCGCTGATTAGATTGGTTCTGAGTTCGAGACTGGTCAGTTTAGTCAAAGATTGCAAGGGTTTGATGTCGCTGATTTGATTGCCATTGAGGTCGAGTTCCGTGAGACTCGAAAGTTTCTGATTAGCTGCATCGCACTCAGTAGTTTCAGCTTTTTCCAACAAAACTTCAACAGTATGTTTAGCTTCAGCACTCAAATTTGATTTTTGGCGACACCAATCACCAAATGTTTTGTTTGCGGGTTGCGTTTCTGCCGCGATCGCACACAGCGCATTTCCCGATAATGCTAGGGCGATGAGGACACGACAAGTAATGGCGATCGGCTTTGGTGAATTCATGTGTTTGTGTCCAGATGTAAGTGTCATTATTTTGTGCTGAGATTTTTCGTAAAAGTGAAGTCTGAGTATTTAATCTATGGTTCCCAGCGGCATATAGACTCTGGCTTGAGAGGACAAGTTTTGGGGGCGATCAGATTTCCGCTGAGGAAGAGATAAGTTAGCTTAGTCAAAAATTGCAAGGGTTTGATGTCGCTGATTTTATTGTCATTAAGTTCGAGCGACTCAAGTGGAGTCAAGGATTGTAATGGTTTGATATCGCTGATTTGATTATTTCGGAGGATGAGAGCAGTCACCTTAGTCAAGGATTGCAATGGTCTGATATCACTGATTTGATTGTCATTAAGTTCGAGCCACTCAAGTTGAGTCAAGGAGTGCAATGGTTTGATATCACTGATTTTATTGTTGCTGAGTCCGAGCGCAATCAGTTGAGTCAAGGATTGTAAGGGTTTGATGTCGCTGATTTGATTGCTGTAGAGTAGAAGATTAGTCAGTTGAGTTAAGGATTGCAATGGTTTCATGTCGCTAATTTTATTATTGATGAGATTGAGAACAGTTAGGTTAGTCAAGGATTGTAAGGGTTTGATATCGATGATTTGATTGCTGTCGAGACGGAGTTGAGTGAGGCTAGTCAAAGATTGCAATGGTTTGATGTCGCTGATTTGATTATTTTCAAGACCGAGTTGAGTGAGGTTAATCAAAGATTCCAATGGTTGGATATCGCCGATCCTATTGTTGTAGAGACCGAGATTGGTCAGCTTAGTCAAGGATTGCAAGGGTTTTATATCACTGATTTGATTTTTTTGGGCTAAAAGTTTAGTCAGGTTTGTTAAGGATTGCAAGGGTTGGATGTCGCTAATTTCATTTTCGCTGAGGTTGAGTTCTGTGAGACTCGAAAGTCTCTGATTAGCCACATCGCAATCAGTAGTCTCAGCTTGCTTCAACAGCACCTCAACAGTATGTTTAGTTTCAGGACTTAAAGAAGCTTTTTTGCGACACCAATCACCAAATGTTTTGTTTGCGGGTTGTGTCTGTGCGACTGAGGGGAAAGATATATTTCCACACGATCCTAAACCGATCGCACTAAAAGCAAATACCGCCATCAACCTTGGTAAATTCATGTGTTTCTGTCCAATTATAAATGTCATCATTTTGTGCCTCTGATTTTCCGAACAGTAAAGTTTTATGATTTAGGTAGTGGTTCCCAATAGCAGATAGACTCTGGCTTGAGAGGGCAATTTTGGGGAGCGATCGGATTTCCGCCGAGACCGATCCCAGTCAGATTAGTCAAGAGTTCTAGATGTTTGATGTCACTAATTTTATTGTTTTGGAGACTGAGCCTAGACAGTCTAGTCAAAGATTGCAACGGTTTGATATCACTAATTTGATTATTGCTGAGATTGAGCGACTCAAGTTGAGTCAAGGATTGTAATGGTTTGATATCGATGATTTGATTAGTGCCGAGTTCGAGAAAATTCATGCTAGTCAAAGATTGTAAGGGTTGGATGTTCCTGATTTGATTGTTATCGAGAGTGAGATAATCCAGTTCAATCAAGGATTGTAAGGGTTTGATGTCACTGATTTGATTATTGTCGAGAGCGAGAAAACTCAGCTTAGTCAAGGATTGTAAGGGTTTAATGTCACTGATTTGATTGTCGTAGAGGGAGATCGAAGTCAGTTTAGTCAGAGATTCCAAGGATTTGATGTCGCTGATTTCATTTCTACTGAGGCCTAGTTCAGTTAGTTTAGTCAAAGATTCCAAGGGTTTGATATCGCTGATGTCATTGTTATCGAGGTCGAGTTTTGTGAGACTTGAAAGTTTCTGATTAGCTGCATCGCACTCAGTAGTCTTAGATTTCCGCAACAACACTTCAACAGTATGTTTAGCTTCAGGACTCAGAGAAGCTTTTTCGCGACACCAATCACCAAATGTTTTGTTTGTGCTTTGCGTTTCTGCTGCTAAAACCGAAAGTCCATTTCCAAATCCTAAACCGATCGCACTAAAAGCCACTACCACCATCAACCTTGACAAATTCACGTATTTCTGTCTAACCATAAACGTCATAATTTTGCACCTTTAATTCTCTGAACCGTAAAATCTTAGACAAAAAGCTTTCAGAGAGGACGATCGTCCTCTCTACAAATTGCACTCAGCTCAAATATCTAACAATTCACCAAATGCCGAATCAATATCAATCTCCGCAACAGCCACAGACTGAGCAACTGGTGAATGATTAGGAGACTCCGGCGACTTCACCGAATGCACATTTACTACTGGTGATTCAGCCACAGGTTCCACAACAACAGACTTAGATTTCTTAACATTAATTACAGGTGAATGTGATCCATTTTCTCCATTTTTACTGGTTTCATTCCGCAGCAAGATTGCCATCAAACCGTCCAGCAAACCCCCACTACCGCCGTTACCATTGACTGTGACATCGGGAACAACACGAACGCTACCATCCGAAACTGCTTGCATCAGTTGCAACAGCGTGTAACTCTGCGTACCCAAAGCGTTGACACCAACTTGATAAGCATCCGCTTTTGCTTGTCCCATCAGCCGAATCCCTTCTGCTTCACCACTAGCGTGTTCGATCGCAGCAGTTGCACTCAATTGAGCAATTTTCACCCCTTGTTCCGCCGCCACCACCTGATTTTGAATGTTGGCGATCGCAGTTGCGCGCACCAATTCTTGACGCTGCGACTCTGAAATGCGCTGTACGTCGTAAGTTTTTTCTTGTTCCTGAGCAATTTTGCGATCGGTCAATGTTTGCATCAACTCTGGTGGTGGCGAAATCAAACCGATCAGCGTGTCCACAGCTTGCACGTCGTAGGCCCGCAGGGCTTGACGAACGTGTTCTGCCGCCTCTGCTTGGCGCTGGCTGCGGGCGATCAGGAAATCGAGTATTGTATATTCTTGAGAGGAATTGCGAAAATAATTGCCCACAATTGGACGCAGCACTTGGTCGATCAGATTCTGCATCGAACCTTGCCGCGAAATCACTCTCGGTGCATCCAAAGTACCGACATGAATGATCTGAAAAACTTCTAACTCAAACGTAAATCCGTCAAAAGAAAGCAATCTCAGAGCACTTAATTTGGAGTCGTAGCCGTGTTCTCCACTGAACCGCGATGTGAAGTTTAAAACTACATCCGTAGTGGGAACAAGTTCTACTTTCATCACTTTTGTATTGATCGGATGTTTGCCTGGATAAAGCGGTTCGACCCACACGCCTTTATCGCCTTTATTGACAAGATTGCCGTGGGTAAAAGCCACGCCGCTTACGTCTTGGTGCGATTTTCCCACATAGGAAATTACTACGCCTACATAGCCGATCGGCACTTCGGTCATATTTACTTGTTCAACTTGCACAAACCAGGGATTGAGGTTCCAAGAACCCGATAGAATCACCTGTTCTTGCAAGCCCCTGCGCCCGCCACCCTTGATGAAAGATTGTGCTTTTTGGAAATTGTCGTGACCGGGAATTATTGGCCCAGCAATTTCACCTTCATCAATCGGAACGCCGTCTAGCACGTTCGCAATTCCCACGCGATCGGGAGCAAGTTTGTATAGTTGAAGTTGCGACGGCTGCATACCCTTGGCAGAGGCATTGGCAGAAGTAATCACCTCAAAGACAGCCGTATTGATCCGATAAATACCAGTTGTGATTATGGCTAGTTGCCGTCCTTTTTCTCCACCGTCGGTGAGAAACTTTCGAGCATTTTGAAAATTGTCGCAATCGACGACTTTGCCTAAAATGCGATCGGGAGGAATAGTGGCTCCGTCATTGGCAATAATTAAACCGATTTCATCTTGAGGGACAACCACAACTGGTTCTTTGCGAACGCTATATTGCCAGGGAAAATAACCAAAATGCCAGCCGGGAGGAAGGGTATCTGCTTGCAAACCTCCTTCGCCATCGAGTGCAATCAATCTACTGGATGGCAAATTTTTGCTGGAGAATTTCTTAGTAACAATTCCCACTTCTCGTTCGCCGATCGCAATTAATCCCAAAGTCCAGCCAATCTTGGGTATAAAGATGAAAATTAAGAAAATTGCTCCTACCGGATAGATCCAAATCGGAATGCTAAATCCTTCTGCTTGGGCTAGTTGAACTTCTTGGGCTTGCGGAGGTGGCGGATTGGTTTGTGCGGAAGTTGGTGGGGCAAAAGCGCCTGCTCCTGCGATCGCGGTTGCTAAAGATACTGCTAAGGGTAAAAGTTTGCGAAGCCAACGTGATTTAGTCATAGTTTTTAACCTGTTTTAAGCTCAAATGTACTGAAAAGTTGTTAACTAGAATCAGTATTCAATAAACTTCTGTGAAAGTCAATTCATTAAAGTCATTAATTATATTCATAAAAGTCATATTGGGAATAGGATTGTGCATGAAGTGCGATCGTTTCATCTCAAAATGAGTGACTAAAATTTCCATCCAATATTTAAAAGCGATCGTACAATCTGTAAGAAAGTACGATCGCCCTTATTCAAATCCGGCCCGCTAAACTAACGAGAATACGAAAATTATCAACAATATTTCTGGAGGCGCGGGTAGTCAGAAACCGGGTTTTTGGCGAGAATACTTGGTTACAACCCGCAGATTCAGTAAAAACCCGCTGTCTTTGCTTGTGATGCGTAAGTCGCGTTGATATTAACCACCGCCACCGCCACCACTGCCACCGCCACCACCACCACCGCCGCCGCCACCACCGCCGCCGCCACCGCCGCCGCCACTGTCATAGTCGCTACCACCACCGCCGCCACTACCACTACCACTGCCGCCATTAATCATGAATATAGTAATGATGATTCCAAATATCCAAAGCACTGGAGAAGTGAGTCTGGGTTTTGTCAAAAAACCTTCTGCTCCCGAAGAAGATTGAGATTGGTTGCCACTTTGTTGCCAACCAGGTTGAGGTATATTCAGAATTGCCTGGGGAAATGCGATTTGCACTTCTAATTCTTGTTCTGGTGGAATAGGCTGACTTGCCACAAACTCAAATGTTTTAGGATCTACTTGACGAGGAACTGCTGCTGCACCAAAATTCGTAAAGGAGAGAACTTTCCCTGACAAAGCTTGTGGGAATTTTACCGTAACTTTTCCGCTATTAATGGGAGCTTTGCGACCCGCTGCAATAGCTTTCCAATAAACTAGAGTATTCCCACCATCTAAGTGCAATCCACCTACTACTCGATATTTGATGACAAAAGTATGTGTGTCTGGCGGTTTGAGTTCATGTTGCCAGCGAATCCAAAGTTCATTGTTTTCGGTTCCTGTGCTACTGGCAATTATTTGATTATTTTCGGCGACGGTGACATCTTTAATTGCATCGACCTTATCTAAAGGAATATAGCGGTAGCGTTCATTGTTGTAGGCTGCTGTAAATACATATTTTTGGGTTTCGGTAACTAACATATCTCCGTTTGTCTGAACGTCGATGATGACGTTGATGTTATCCCAGTAAAACGGTAGCGGTTGTGCCGCTGCATGAGTTACTGTGACTAAGAATAGGCTTAATGATGCTAGTAATAAAAAAAGTATTTTTTTTATTAGTCGTTTATTTATCATAGGATTTCCACAAGATAAGTGTTGACTACAATTATTCAACAGGTTTCTTTTGAAGTCAATTCATTAAAGTCATTAATTATATTCATAAAAGTCATATTTGGAAGAGGATTGTGCATGAAGTGCGATCGTTTCATCTCAAAATGAGTGACTAAAATTTCCATCCAATATTTAAAAGCGATCGTACAATCTGTAAAAAAGTACGATCGCCCTTATTCAAATCCGGTCCGCTAAGCTAACGAGAATACGAAAATTATCAACAATAGTCCTGGACGCGCGGGTAGTCAGAAACCCGGTTTTTGGCGAGAATAATTGGTTACAACCCGCAGATTCAGTAAAAAGCCGGTTTCTTTGCTTGTGATGCGTAAGTCTCGTTGATATTAGCCGCCACCACCACCGCCGCCACCGCCGCCACCGCCACCACCACCACCGCCACCGCCCCCACCGCCGCCACCGCCGCCACCATCATTGCTAATGATAATGATTGGAATTACTTCTTCGTACTCGTTATGGTAAGAGCAGTTTCCACAGTTGCAGGTAACTCGCTGCTTTCCTGAAGTGCGAGTAGTTGCACGAATCAAAACTTGATAAGTCCGTTTGAGATTAAGCGTTTTACACTCAGGGCAGCGTCGGTTAGTGATTGCTTTCTTGATTTCTTGGTAAATAATGACGCTGAAAATCCACACAAAGAGAAGAATCATCAACGGAAAAAACCCTAAGGCTACAAACAATACCAAACCAACTAGCAAAAAACCGATTACACCCATTATGTTGTTTATGAAAGAGCCTTCCCCTCCTTGGTTTCCAGCTTGTTGCCAAGCAGCTTGAGGTATATTCAGAATTGCCTGGGGAAATGCAATCTGCACTTCTAATTCTTGTTCCGGTGGAATAGGCTGACTTGCCACAAATTCAAATGTTTTCGGATTTACTTGACGAGGAACTGCTGCTGCACCAAAATTCGTAAAAGAGAGAACTTTCCCTGACAAAGCTTCTGGTAATTTCACCGTAACTTTTCCGCTATTAATAGGAGCTTTGCGACCCGCTGCAATGGCTTTCCAATAAACTAGAGTCTTCTCACCATCTACCTGCAATCCGCCTACCACGCGATATTTGATGACAAAAGTATGTGATTCTGGCGCTTTTAATCGATGTTGCCAACGAATCCAAAGTTCATTGTTTTCAATTCCCGTGCTACTCGGAATTATTTGATTATTTTCTTGAACGATGACATCTTTAATTTCATCTACCTTACCTAGAGGAATATAGCGATATCGTTCTGTGTTGTAGTCGGCTGTGAACACATATTTTTGGGTTTCTGTAACTAACATATCTCCGTTAGTCTGAACGTCGATTAGAACGTTAATATTCTCCCAGTAGAACGGTAGTTGTTGGGCGGATGAATGAGTTACTGTTACTAACAATAGGCTTAATGAAGCCATTAACAAAAAAAGTATTTTTTTGATGAGTCGTTTATTTATCATAGGATTTCCACAAGATAAGTGTTGACTACAATTATTCAACAGGTTTCTTTTGAAGTCAATTCATTAAAGTCATTAATTATGTTCATAAAAGTCATATTTTCCGTCCGCTAGTCCGGCAGGGAATGAATTCCCTGCCTCAAAGCTAAAGTCCTCTGAAGAGGACTGATGAGTTCTTGAGTCCTCTTCAGAGGACTTTAGCTATTAGACAGGGGTTTCAACCCCTGGCGGACTCACGGGATGACTAACGGACTTGGCCGGCTGACAGCTTAAGTTGACACCTATGGGCACTGCCGTCTCCTAATTTCTTTTCAACTTTGAAATACCGCACTTAACAAAGTTAAAAACGTACATCCAAACACCGCTTCCAATGTATATCTTCGCGAAGGTTTATAAGGATAAGAATTCCAAACGCGCAGTTCTCCATTAAAGCCGCGCGACGCTAAACTCAAGGAAACTTGACGGTAGTTTTCCAAAGTTCGCTGAAGCAATTGCCCAATTAAAATGCTTAAACTGTTCATTCCCAGTTTCCAAGTGCGGTAGCCACAGCGCGAGTTTTGTGCTATCCAAAGTTCATCGGCGATCGCCAATAAGCTAAAAATAAACCGATACATTAGTAATAGCAGTTCTGTGACTAACTCTGGACAGCGTAATTGTCTGAGAATCTGCAAGATTTCGGTAAAGGGAACCGTCAAGAGGATGAAATACATACAGCTTGTCGATGCGAAGGCACGGGCAAACAGCAAGCTCACTTGGTATATTCCCGTGCGGCTCACATACAGATAAAAAGTGCCGATGCTAATGCCCCAACCTTGCCAAATATCCCACTGAATTGCAGGGATTTGACTTAACTCAACCGCACCCAGCGCCAAAGCAGGCAAACTTGTCAGCAAAAACATCAACGGTAGCGACAGCAACCGCAAATACAGTTTCCCCGGAATACCCGCATAGATGACGATCCAGACGGCTAACCAAAGGCCGATCGACAATTGGACGATCGCCCCAGAAACTAGAGACAGAATTAAAAGGGCGATCGCAAAGGATAACTTGTGGATTGGCGGCAACCCGCGCAAGCGATTTGTATAAGCCAGACTATCAATCTGATGGTTCATTCCGACGATTTATTATCAGACTGCTGCCGAGATTGCGATCGGCCTTTATACAACCCAATGACGTACCCAACTACGCCAGCCCCCATCGCCGCTTGAGACGCAAACAATAAACTGGAAATTTCGCTGCTAGCCGGCTCAAACAAATGATTAAACCAAGGTTTATAACCCGGTTGAATTTCCGTAATGGCTTTCTTAGCTTGGTCATCTGAACCGCCGTATTTACCCCGCACAAAAACTAGAGGAAACGCTGCCAGAACAATCACAGCGCCCGCCAAAAGCCAATTTTGCCGCGAAGTAGATTGGTGATTTTTTGTAGGTTTTTGATTCACGGCGCCTCACTCCTGTCTCAATAATTTCAAAGTTTCCAACTCCTGCTTCCCGTAAGAATGCAGCCAATTCCAGACCAATAGAGTCAGCAATCCCTCACTGATAGCCAGGGGTACTTGAGTGATAGCAAAGATGCCAGCAAACTTGAGAAAAGAAGCCATAAAACCGCCACTTGCTGCCGGAAAAGCTAATGCTAATTGAATCGAAGTCGTTACATAAGTCAGCAAATCTGCCAAAGCCGCCGCACAAAAAATTGCCGCCCGCTGGCTACCAGTTCGCAACAGCAATTGATAGATAAAATACGCGGCAAACGGGCCGACAATCGCCATCGAAAACATATTCGCTCCCAGCGTTGTCAAGCCACCATGCGCTAACAGTAACGTTTGAAACAGCAGAACTAAAGCCCCCAGTACCGCCATCACCGAAGGGCCGAACAAAATTGCACCCAAACCCGTACCCGTCGGGTGAGAACAACTGCCCGTTACCGAGGGAATTTTTAAAGCAGAAAGCACAAAAGTAAACGCACCCGCCAAAGCAAGCAATAGTTTAAGTTCCGGGTGTTCTTTTGTAATACGAGTAATCGATCGCAAACCTACTGCAAAAAAAGGCAACGCCACAATCCACCAAAACGCAGCCCATTGCATCGGCAAAAAACCTTCCGAAATGTGCATAGCTGCGGCGGGCGTTGCCGAGCCCAGGACAATATAACAACTCAAGCCAGCCATCAATCCCAAGCTGACCAATTTCCGATTTCTGGCCTTCACGCTGAACCTCGCAGATGAGACTATGTAAACTAACACATCGGCGGGCATCCTGACTCAGAAAGCGACAAGACTCTCATTACAGTTGCGGGACAGCGCCGGACTTGCACCGAACTTTCCCCGTTTCCTCTAACGGCTGCTCCCCATTAGAACCGACTCGTTAGACATAGTTTAGTCGATCGCGTAAGTCTCAGCAAATCTTTTACAAAAATTCATTCAGATGAACTAAGTCAAAATTACCTATCATCTTCTCTTCTCTTCCTTCGCGTCTTCGCGGTTCGTTCAATAAATATTCTTTTAGTATTTATAAAGTAGTTTGTAGCCAGATCAACAACTATCGCAAAACAAGTAAAGGCTATAATCTTAGTGAGTTTTGAGGAAAGCCGCCATGTTAGATTACAAATTCCCGAGGCACTGGCCCTCAGCCGATGAACTACCAGACTCAGATGAAACGCCTGTGGATAACGAACTGCAAGAACTAATACCAGGGTTGTTAAAAGCAATATTGCTCATACTTTGGGCAGAACGCATGGACTGGTTTTTTGGCATAGATATGGGTATTTATCATCACCCTGACGAACCGCCCATTGTCCCAGATGCTTTCTTAAGTTTAGGAGTAGAACGATTTTACGACGAAGAATTGCGTCCTAGTTACGTGCTGTGGGATGAAAATGTCATGCCACTTTTCGTGCTAGAAGTTGTTTCCCCAACTTATCGCAAGGAATACAGCACCAAATTAGACACTTATCAAGCTTTAGGCCTACTTTATTACGTCATTTATTCTTCCCGCCGCCGTCGTAAACCTCATCTGGAAGTACACAAGCTAGTCAATGGGAAGTACGAGTTACAGTCAGGAAATCCAGTTTGGATGCCTGAAATTGGTTTGGGGATTGGTTGTGAAAGGGGAAGTTATTCTGGGGTGACAAGGGAGTGGTTGTATTGGTATGATGCCGATGGAAAACGTTATCTGACTCCTGAAGAACAGGTGAAAGAATCAGCCCAGCGCGCCCAACAGGAATCGCAGCGCGCCCAACAGGAATCGCAGCGCGCCCAACAGGAATCGCAGCGCGCCGATCGACTGGCCCAACGTTCCGATCGACTAGCTCAGCGATTGCGGGAGTTGGGGATAGATCCTGATAATCTGAGCTGATGGCAATCAAGAGCACCAGACTGACGGACTCTAGACGCTCAGCAACCGGGTTTTTCAACCGAGATCGATCGTCCTCAACGGAGGATTTTCTGGAAAAAACCCGGTTGCTGCCTCCATAAATGTTTGAATATTTATAGCAAAAATCAGGAAATATCGAGCTAGATTTGGGAAAAACAGAGAGTTGGACGGCAAACATTGCGATCGAGCTCGAAAAGATGAAAACCACCAGAGATTATTAAATAATGGTCATGGATCTGCGTTCTTACGATGTCATCTGTTTTGGTGATGAAGTTCCAGGAGTTCTAGCTGTTATCTCTGCATCCAGAGAATATCTTCGCCGAACAAACCGTTATCCGCGAATTCTACTAATGTCTAAAGCAAGCTTGCAAGAAGGAATTGGCGGACATTTGGTAAGAGGCGGTCTTGCTTATTTAGATAGAAGTCAGATTAGTGAAGAACTTCAACAATCTTTAAAGTTAGATACCTTTGGTTCACCCGCGACAATCTATAAAGAATTCTTACAAAAATCCGGCGTTAAGGCAATTGCACTTGACCCCCGCAAAGCCAGTGCAGCGCTGAAAGAAATGCTGGTACAAGCTGGGGCTGATCTCCTCAGCAAAGTAGAAATTCAATCAGTCACTAAAGCCGGCCAAAAAATTGCCAGTATAACCACCTCTAAAGGCGTAGTTTATGCAGGCAAGCAATTTATTGATGCCACTGTTAATGCCGAATTAGCTCAAGCTGCCGGTGTGAGAAAGCTGCAGGGATTTCAAACATTGGGTCTGCCTAACTCAGAACTTCCAGTCACCCTCGTTTTTGAAACCCAAGGACTCAGTGTAAGAGCACTGAAAGAATTCGATTATATTTATCTAAAACGCTTCACAAACCTGGCCGATTCAGAAAGTCAAAAATTTTTGCTTTACGCTGCCGGCAAGGATGCCAAACTAGCAGAAAAACTCCGCATGGAAATGATCGACACTCAAGGCAATCTCAAAACTCTGTGGGTGGGTAACGATTACATCGATGTTCGCTCGCCGGCTATGTCTGTAGCTTACCACTCCTTTAGAGGAAGAAAACTATCTTTTTCTGAAACTGGCATAATTTTAGATGAGGGAAATATAGCAATACTTCCAAATGATAGACTTTCGTGGAATGCGCTTTTATTTGCAGTCACCGCTAGCGAAGCGGAAGCCTTAGCTAGAAGCGGGAGCAAACCCACGGCTAATATGCAAAGAGAGATGTTATTTATTACAACTTGGCTGAAGAGTTTGGGGGCTACTTCTGTTACTTATGCCTCAGAACTTTATATCAGACACGCCGGCAATGTGACGGGAGTTGTACAACCTTTAACTGGCGCACAAATGCTGTTAGGTGGCGTACCTGCTAATGAAGCCCTGGCAACATTTAGCTATTATTTTGATATACGCGGAGATATCGCGGGTCTTCGCGAGAAAGCAAACAGTCTAGGATGGTTTAAAAGTATGGTGTTTACAAAGCCTATCTTTAATGTTGGCATCCGCCACGCATTAATTAAAAACGTTCCTAACCTGGCAGTGGTCAGTCCCTGTTCTGGATTTGAAGGGTTTGCCTGTTCTGTGGGCAGAATTGTTGAATTCAACGCCGCAGTTGGTCAAGGTGTGGGTATCGCGGCGGTTAATGCCATTCTAAATAACAAAAATATGGCCGATGTATCTAACCGAGAAGTGAGACAAGTTCTCGCCCAAACAGGTCAGTTACCTAAAATTTTTGGAGATCCCAATAGTGGTGATGCAATGCTATTGGCGCAATTCGAGACTCTTGCCAGTTCGGATGCTATTGCGTAATCTCAATTCCGGTGGCACTTCTCATGATTGTTGACTGTTGGCTGTTGGCTGTTGACTGTTGACTGTTGACTGTTGACTGTTGGCTGTTGACTGTTGGCTGTTGACTGTTGGCTGTTGACTGTTGACTGTTGACTGTTGACTGTTGACTGTTGACTGTTGACTGTTGACTAAAATTATGCTTTCGGGACAACGGACTGTTTGGACATGGGAACAAATACCGATGCAACCGGGAACGATTTAATAGCAACTTCAATAAACAATTCAGTAGTAGGTTGGGCAGGTGGAACGAAACTCAAGCCAAAAGTTTTTAGCAAGAAATGAGTGGAATTGGTATTAATATTATGTCCCATCGATCCAATACTTCGGACAGTTTTTAAGCAGCGAGAGTACCATAGGATAGGACTGACGGAAGGTTAGGGTGATTTAAAATTAAATTCCGGTCTAAATCTAACTTATCAATAAAGGTGTAAAGTATATGCCTATTGAATTCACGGCGTTTATAAGAGGTCATGGAAAACACGAATGGCTTGGGAGATGAATGACGATTATAAGCTTCATATTTGGCTAAATTTAAAGCAATTAGACTGGCGTTAAAATGAAAATCAAGGCATTGACCACTACGAGATTGACAATTGGATAAGCCCGTAAATTGTTTGGCATCACGAAAAATAAACTCAATCTGAAAACGAGCCTGATAATACTCAAGTATTTGCTCACCTGTCAGCTCGATATCAGTGCTGAATAATAAAATATTTTTGATTTTACCATTGGGTTGGAGTTCTGAAAGACAAGCTAAACGTATTTTGCATTTTAAAGAAACACTCCATACTACTAATGAGTAAAGCTTAACTCCCGGTTTAACTTCTTTGATGAAGGTTAAGTTTTTTAACTTATTACATTCTACTTTTCCATCGTATTTACGAGGTGCACCTATTTTATTTTTTTCACCTGTATAGAGGTACTTTAAGTTGGCATCTGAGCGTAATTTACTAATCAAATTTAAATTTGAATTTTGTACAGCATCCCAGAACTTAGCGCGGCAATAATAACCATCAGCTACCAATCCGAGCGTACAGATTCTGGCAATAAAGAACGGGTTTTTTTTAAATGTTGAGCATAGTCGTCAACTCTTGTTATATCAGGCGTTGAGCATAGTCGTGCTTTTTTTTTAGTTGGTTTTTTTGATTTTCTTTTCCTTTGAGCAGTGAGGGGATTTTTGGGTAGTTCTGTGGGAGGACGCCAGGGTGTTTGTTGTACACTCACACTATAGAACCCATTTGACATCTAAGAAGAGGGTGCAAGCCTTCTAATCATCAGCCTAATAAAACAAAGGTTGAGCTTG
>NZ_JAUBPT010000100.1:0-31047 GCF_036700905.1 Microcoleus sp. S13_C3
AACAGTCAACAGTCAACAGTCAACAGTCAACAGTCAACAGTCAACAGTCAACAGTCAACAGTCAACAGTCAACTAATTTACAAAAAACAGGATAAAACTATGAATTCCCAATTTCACCATTCTGCCAATCATTCCCAAGTTGGAATCAAACCCGAACAATTGGATGAGATAGTTTCAGCAATTTTGGCAGGAAAGTATTCTTGGGCTTGTTTTTTACTTTTGCGCTGCACGGGTTACAACCCTCTCGACTACATCCCTTACCGCACTTCCAACCGCTTGCTTAAGGAAAACAGTCAAATCAGCAAGTCGAGTAAATCGGAAACTAAGTCTGCATTGGGCAAAATTGCCGATTTAGATCATCTGGAGGTGGTGAGGGAAAAACGAGCCGGAGTTCGAGGGGGTTATGTAACTGAGGCTTTTAGCGAGTTGCACCCAGATACCAGAGGTTTTGGACTGGAAGTCAATGCTGAAGGGCAAAATATCTTGGCACCGACGGTTGAGGTTCAAAATCAAGGATTTTTTGCTGGGTTTAAGACACGTTTGTTTAATTTTGCGGGCAAGTAAATTAGTCGATCGAAACACAACCCGGTTGCGGGCGTTGGGTGTACCAATTTTTTGGTTGACTCACCGCGGGCGATCGGGTTTTTTAGTAGCTACACAACATTTTTCGACCCGGTTCTTAATAAAAATTAATCAAGTTATCGTTACATTCTGATTTCAGATAAATCTGCCAAAATGGCAACACGGTGTGGCGATCGTACCTGATACTTTGTTAAGTAGGTCAACCTAAAAAAATGGAATACCCAGATCCCCGATTTCTTTAAGAAGTCGGGGATCTAAGATAATAACGTTTTATAGCGGTTCTCAAAAAAGTGAGGTATGCCCTATGCCCACGGAGGCCTATGCCCTATGCCCACGGAGGCCTATGCCCATGAGTACCTCATCTTTCTGAGAAAGGCTATACGTTGATTCAATCTAAAATCTAAAATCTAAAATCTAAAATCGGTTGACCTGTAATTTCTGGGGTTTTGCAGGGGCAGTATTTGTCTATACAAGTTATCAATTGAGCGAAATACTACTATCTTCCAGTCTCGTCCATAAACAATAAAACGAGGCTGGTTTTTCTATGTCAAAATAGAGCGATTTTTTGTAGCTTTTGAACAAAAAAATTACAAATATTTATGAAGCTAACTTTACATTTTAATTTCCCACAAATCTGCCAAATTGGCAACACAGCTCTAATTAGTCTAGATATATTAGGTACATCGAAAGCAAACAAGATTGCTTCGAGCAAGCAGTTAACAAACAAGGAAAAAAGCCATGATCATCTCAGACCTGAACCATGTCGAAGTTGTTTCGGAAGCAAGCAGAATAGAAGGCGGCAGTTTCTATGAAGCTGATGTCATCTACGGCACAGTTTTATTCGGTTCATTAACTGCTGGCGTAGCATATGGCAACATAGCAGTAGCCGAGGCTGGTTCTTTGGCGATCGGTTATGGCTCATTTAGCAAGACAGCTACCAGCACAGTTGCGACTCCTATATCGAGTCAATCCGGTTCATTTTCCATAGCGGTTACCAATTAGGAATTGAGTCGGCTGCTGCTAGTAGAATAAGTCCGAAATGCTGGCAGCGGAACGAGAGAATTACACAGTTTTCAAGTCAAAACAAACCTGCAATATTAAAGGAAAAAAACCATGATTATCTCAGACCTGAACCATGTCGAAGTTGTTTCGGAAGCAAGCAGAATAGAAGGCGGCAGTTTCTATGAAGCTGATGTCATCTACGGCACAGTTTTATTCGGTTCATTAACTGCTGGCGTAGCATATGGCAACATAGCAGTAGCCGAGGCTGGTTCTTTGGCGATCGGTTATGGCTCATTTAGCAAGACAGCTACCAGCACAGTTGCGACTCCTGTATCGAGTCAATCCGGTTCATTTTCCATAGCGGTTACCAATTAGGAATTGAGTCGGCCGCTGCTAGTAGAATAAGTCCGAAATGCTGGCAGCGGAACGAGAGAATTACACAGTTTTTAAGTCAAAATTACAGCCGTCTCCAAGAAGAGTAATCAGATAGAGGTAAAAATTAATGAGTATTGAGGATTTGACATATTTGGAGAAACTTTCTGACGAAGGCAATATTGTTGGCGGTTTTTCTTCAGTCGATATCGGTGTTTTCGGCTCAGCGATCGGTGCATTCACCTCAATTGCTGCTAGTTCTCAGTCTTTGGCAGTATCTTCGCCTTACGGTGGTTCTCTAGCGGTTGCTTACGGTCAGGTATTTGCGATCGCCTACACTCCGCCGTCATTTCCCAATTTCCCAAAGTAGATTCCGTGAATAATAGAAATTAAATAATTTCTTTTATCTCGATAGGGTAATGAAATCACAATAAAAATGTATAGCTCCATTGCTTTGACCCACAGCAATCTTCAGTTGATTTATCCAGCTTAAAACAAATTTTAAGGAGATTAACAGCGATGCCTCAATTAGACGCATCTGCTCCTCCTACCCCAACGGTGGGTAGCAGCAGTCCAAGTGGTTCTAGCTTGTTAGCAGGTGGAACTGCTGCAAGTAGTAGTGAACCTACTAACTATTCAGCATCTTCAGAATCAGCCCCAACAGCTAACAGTTCTAACATTTCTACTCCCAGCGAAGCTTTAGGAGGCAGCAGCAGCAGTTCTGCCCAATCCACTTCCTCCACTTCGGAGAGCGGCGCAGGCAGTACCAGCAGCGCGACAGCCACTTCCCCTACAGGAAGCAGTACCAGCACTCAGACAGCCTATGCTGCCGGAGCTACCTCTAGTAGCGGGAGCGCAGAAGCTTCCGCTTCTTCCAGTGCTCCTCCGACTTCAAGCGCGACAGCAACGGCTCCTGCAGCAACGCCCGCACCAGCGCCCGCTCCAGCGCCCGCACCAACCCCCGCTCTAGCGCCAGCGACAGCAACGGCTCCTGCAGCAACGCCCGCACCAGCCCCCGCACCAGCCCCCGCACCAGCGCCCGCACCAGCCCCCGCACCAACCCCCGCTCTAGCGCCAGCGACAGCAACGGCTCCTGCAGCAACGCCCGCTCCAGCCCCAGCGCCCGTACCAGCTCTAGCGCCAGCGACAGCAACGGCTCCTGCAGCAACGCCAGCACCAGCCCCCGCTCCAGCGCCAGCACCAGCCCCCGCTCTAGCGCCAGCGACAGCAGCAACGCCCGCGCCAGCCCCAGCGCCCGTACCAGCCCCAGCGCCCGCGCCCGCACCAGCACCAGCCCCCGCACCAGCCCCCGCACCAGTGCCAGCGCCTTCAGATAGTAGCAGTTCGAGCGAAACCAACTCGATCGCCAATAATCAAGGCGTTACTAACAACAGCAGCGCGACAGTAACTTCCCCCACAGGCAGTAGCACTAGCAATCAGACAGCCTATACTCCGGGAGCTACTTCTGGCAGTGCAGAAGCAACCGCTGCTACAGGCGCTCCACCAACAACACCAGCGCCAACACCAGCGCCAACACCAGCGCCAACACCAGCGCCAACACCAGCGCCAACACCAGCGCCAACACCAGCACCAGCACCCTCAAATAATGAGAATGCGATCGGTACGGGTGGTGGTGACAGCAGCGCGATCACTTCTAATCCGACAGATAACAGTAACAGCAATAATTCGATCGCACTTCCCGGTAACAATACCAACAGCAATGCTCAGACAACCGCGCCTCCAGAAATGGTCGCCCCAGAAAACTATCCTGCAGCATTAACTATCAGCTACGACAGCAACGGCGACGGATATTGGCTCGGCACCAGCGACAGCGATGTGATTATTTGCGGTAGCGGGCTCGATCGAATTTTTGCAGGAAGCGGCGACGATATTGTCACAGGTAACAGAGGTGACGATGGGATGGATGGAGGCGATGGAAAGGACACTTTGCGGGGAGGAAAAGGTCAAGATTTACTGATTGGCGGCAACGGCGACGATTTTCTTTGCGGCGACTTCGGCAGCGATACATTGATTGGAGGTAGTGGGGCTGATACCTTTGCATTTAGACCCGAAACAGCGAGTGCAGCAGCTAATCCATTGTTAGCCGATCGAGTCCTTGATTTCAATCCCGCTGAAGGCGATCGAATTGGGCTAACCGGGGGGCTTTCGGTAACAGACTTGACACTCGTCGCGTTTGATACTGATGGTGACGGTACGACAGACGCGACTGTGCTCAAGTTTAGTTCAAATAATGGCGCTCGAATTTTAGCTGTTGTTTTGGGAACAGTTAACACAGCGGGTGCAACAACTTTGAGCAATGCTGATTTTATTAGTTTGCCAAATAACATCTTGTAGCTAACCGTTAACCCCAACTACCCTGCAGGAAGCGTCGGGGGATGAGATTAATAAAGTTATATAGGTGGAGAGAGAAAGATGAAGGACTTTTACGGGCCATTGATAGAAGCAAGTGAAATCATCCAACTACTCAGACAAGAGCAGCAAATAAAGACATTTAGTCAAAAGGTTTTGCAGAAAAAAGTTATTGAGAAAGCAGCCCGGGAACGGGGGTTAACTGTGACTCCCGACGAAATTCAAGCTGTGGGCGACCAACTCCGCCGCGAGAAGCGTTTGGAGAAAGCGGCGGACACGATTGCTTGGCTGGTCGATCAGATGATTTCTGTAGAAGATTTAGAAGCCGGAATTTGCGATCGGCTCCTCAGCCAAAAACTAGCTGAACACTTGTTCAGCAAAGAAGTAGAAAAGATTTTTATTCAAAACAAATTGCAATTCGACCAAATAATTCTTTATCAAATAGTTGTTTCCAACCCCCAGCTTGCTCAGGAACTATTTTATCAAATTCAAGAAGGAGAAATCAGCTTTTTTGATGCCGCTCACCTTTACGATATTGACGAAAATCGTCGGCATATATGCGGTTGCCAAGGCAAGGTTTATCGGTGGGGTTTAAAACCAGACATAGCCGTCGCCGTATTTAGCGCTAAACCCGGAGAAGTGATTCGTCCAATTGAAACAGATATAGGATATCACTTGTTCCTGGTTGAAAAGTTTCTCCCGGCGGAATTAACCCCTGAACGGTATCAAGAAATATTGCACAATCTGTTTAACGAATGGTTGGCTAACGAAGTCAACTATTTATTGTACACTTGTAAAGTGTAGGTTGAACGCGGAGCACAGAGAATCCTAAGTGGTTTGACGCGCGAATTATAGCGCTAAGGTGTGGTGTACATGGAACCCTACATATAGAGGTTCTACGTAAGTCGTATAATTGTTGCCATTTAATTTGGCAATTTGGATTTAACTCTATTACAAAAATCGATGAAATGTCGAAAAGTAGTAAGTTGTTCTGGGTGAACTTGAATTCTTGCCAATAGCTGTTCTAAATAAAATTGCTTGAGTACATCTCCAGGTCGTTTCTTAGAATAGGTGATATTTTTAGCTTCAAATAACGCTCTCAAATAAGCTCCATGAAACTGAGCGTGAGTATTAAACTCTTGAGATTTTCCCATGTTTTCAGGACAGTTAACTGAAACATCATAATATTTAGTATAATCTAATAAAGGTTTGCTTTGAGGGTTTCTGGAATAAATCTTGCGATTGCCCAGCAGCCAACTTTCCAAGCATCGATTCTGAAATATCAGCACAAGTTCTGCATTGTTTAATTTCAATTTTTGCTGAGTTAAAAAATCCTCAATTTCAGTTTTGAGATCAGAAACAGTATTTTCCTCGGCATCCAGACACACTACAAAATAGCTGTATTTTCCGTTTGAGTTGATTTCCGCGATCGCAGGCGGGATATAATTGTATAACGAAGGATATCCTTCACCGCTAATCAAGTAATAATTTTTTTCCTTCACATCATCGCAATTGTCAACTCGCTGCAACTCCGGTAAAAGATAAGCCAGCCAAGCAGGATAAAGTTTTTTCTCCGATTGTGTTCCTTCGACCAAAAAATACAGATTCATTAAACTTTAATTCCTTCGCTGTATTCTTCAAGATTAATCAGTTGCATGAAAGCTTGATGCCTCGATTTTCCCAAGTTCAAATCTTTAGCATCTATCACAGTTACAACCCCACCTTTGCGAGTGACTATTTTCCAGTGCTCCATCCCAATATTATTGATTATGTAAGGATGATGGCTGGTGAGAATGAATTGAATATTTCTATTTCCCACAATCAAATCTGTCACAACATCGATACAGTTAATTCCCAAGCTGTTTTCAAATTCATCGATCAAGATTACAGTGCCTTCTGGCGACAAGTACAATTCGCTAATATGAATTAGCGTTTTCAGCATTCCTGAAGAAATATTATTTTGGAAAATCCAATTATTGACACCTTTTTCTTTGATTTGAATGGGAAAACTAATAAATGATGATTCCTCATCTTGTACTGGTTCTATTTTTAGGTCTTCCACTTGAGGAAAAGCTTGTATAAATATGCCTTTTATTTTATGAAAAATATCGGAAAAAATGCGGAAAATAAAAGCTAATTTTATCTGGATAGGCATATCGCTTTCCTTAATATCATCTAATAAAACATCACTTTTTTGTATCCTTGATATCATTGTATAGTTTATATCGTAATAATCTATTGAACTCGAATCATTGCTAGTTATTTTATTAAAAGCCTGGTGAACAGGTGAAATATCTTCTTCTTGATTTAAAATTTCAACTACGCTTTGGAACGGAGACAATTTGGGCGTGGTCTTGCCTTTAAATATAATTTCATTAGGTGTTCTTTGTACAACTGTATTTCCCTCTCTGAATAAATTTTCACTAACTATTCTAAATTCATTAGTTTCGCCGTCATCATTAAGAATGAAGGGCAGATTTTCTTTTGTTTCAAATTCGCCTTGCCAGCGGTACTCGACATTATTTAATGTCGCAAAGGTAATGTCCCATCCTAAACCATTTAATGAACCACCATTAGCTATCTGTTGTAAATTCAAAATTCCTTTTAAAATTTGTGTTTTGCCGACACCGGAGACACCAACTAATAAAGCCAAGTTGGAAAAATATATCGGTTCAAAACGCCACTCTCGTAAATTATCCCAAAAAGCTACTTTCTTAATTCTCATTTCCCCCTCCTCTCTATTAATTATCTGCGTCCATCAGCGTTCATCTGCATACATCTGCGGTTAAAAACCGACATAATTTTGCCGCCACCAAGCCCGCACAAACTTAATTTCCTCAAACGTATAACGTTCTTCCAAAAAATCATAAATTGCTCTCAGTTTTTCATCCCCCATAACTTCAATAGCGTACACTATCGCCTGCTGGCGTTCCGGTTCCACCAACAAATTTATATCAACTTCCCTGCCCATTTCCATCAATTCTATCAGATGCCCAGAAATAGTATTAGGACTCATACCCCGCGCATTCGCTATTCCTTGAACTGTCAAACCTTGTCGGTATAATTCCCAGGTTTGCATCTGCGAATAAGACGCAATGTTGGGAAGATTGGGAAGATTAGCAACATCAGAAGATGCAGCACCTGTGGGCAAGTCTTGTTCTTGGCAAAAAGTGCGTATTGCCTCCAAGAAAACCTTACCGTACTTATCTCGCTTGTTGCTACCAACGCCGTAAACATCCTCGAATTCTCTGAGAGTCTGCGGGCGTTTTTCTGCCATATCTCGCAAGCTTTTATCAGCAAAAACCACGTAAGGTGGCACAAATTGTTCATCGGCAATTTGTTTGCGTAGCGTCCGCAGTATGGTAAATAAAGCTTCTACTTCTACTGCCAAAGAACGAACTTTCGCCTGTACTTCCCGCTGCGGTTCAATGGCGATTTCAACTGTGCGCTGACGTTTCATAATTTCCCAACTTTTTTCATTCAGTTTCAAAATGGGAAACCCGTCTGTTCTTTCCTCTAAAAAACCTTGATTTAACAGCGAACGACTCAACTTTTTCCATTCATCAGCACTTCTATCTTTGCCAATTCCGTAAGTAGAAAGTTGGTGGTGCTGGTATTGCAATACTTTTTGATTTTTTGAACCGCGCAGCACGTCTATAATGTGATTCATGCCGAATTTTTCTTGGCATCTCGCGACGCAAGACAGAAATTTCATTGCCTCAATCGTCCAATCTTCTACTGGTTTTTGGTTGCAACAGTTATCGCAAGTACCGCAGTTTCCGGGGAATGAATCGCCAAAATAACTTAACTGGATTGTGCGACGGCACTCGGTGGATTCTGCATAGTTGATTACTCGTCGCAACTGTTGGCGGGCAATTCGTTGTTCTTGCGGATCGGGTTTTTGCTCGATGATGTAGTCGATCATTTTGACATCGCCGTAGCCGAAAAATAAGCTGCAATGGGCGGGTTCGTTGTCTCTGCCTGCGCGGCCGGATTCTTGATAGTATCCTTCGAGATTCTTGGGTAAGTCGTAGTGAATTACAAACCTCACGTCGGGTTTGTTAATGCCCATACCGAAGGCTATTGTGGCTACCATTACTTGCACGTCGTCGCGAATGAAGCGGGTTTGATTGGTGGCGCGATCGACATCGTTCATGCCGGCGTGGTATGGTAAGGCTTGGATGCCACTTTGTTGCAATTTATAGGCAACTTCGTCAACTTTTTTGCGGCTGAGGCAATAGATAATTCCCGAACCGCCTTTTTTTTGGATAATTTGCAAAACTTCGGCAAAACTGTGTTTGGTTTTGGGGCGAACTTCGTAGTATAAGTTGGGGCGGTTGAAGCTGGCGACGTGGATGTAGGGATTTCGCAGAGTTAGCTGCTGGATTATGTCTTGGCGGACGCGCTCGGTGGCGGTGGCGGTTAGTCCCATAATGGGAATGTCGGGATATCGATCGCGCACTCGCTGCATTTGCCTGTATTCTGGTCGAAAGTCGTGCCCCCATTCCGAAACGCAGTGGGCTTCGTCGATCGCAAATGCCGAAATTCCTAACTTATTTGCTACTATATCTAAAAACGGTAAAAATCTCTCACCCAGCAAGCGTTCGGGTGCAACGTAGAGCAATTTAATCTTACCTTCGAGAATCGCAGTTTCGCGCGATCGGGTTTCCTGAGAGCTCAAAGTGCTGTTGAGAAAAGTCGCCCCAATTCCATTATCCTGCAAAGCTTCCACCTGGTCTTGCATCAGAGCAATTAACGGCGACACAACCACTGTCAATCCCGGTTTCAACAGTGCCGGTAATTGAAAACACAAAGACTTGCCACCGCCCGTCGGCATGACAATCATCATATCCCGTTTTTGTAAAGCAGCTTCGACAATTTCCTGCTGCCCCGGACGGAAAGAGTCATAGCCAAAAAAATGTTTAAGAGCTTGTTCCAGGGACAGTGGCACAGAAGATATTGGCGGATGAGACGCTGACATTTGCAGTAGTTGGTTGTTGGCTTCTCAACTATTCTATGCCTTTTGAGCACAAATACAGTTACAATAATTGAGAATCTCAATTTAAGCAGGAAAACTGATGCCGAAAGCAATTTGGAATGGTGCCGTTTTGGCCGAGAGCGACAAGTGCGAAATTGTAGACAATAACTATTATTTCCCCGCCGATGCCATCAACCGTGAGTATTTCAAGGACAGCAGCACTCACACTACTTGCGGTTGGAAAGGTGTTGCTAGTTACTACAGTGTCGAAGTCGGCGGACAAGTTAATAAAGACGCTGCGTGGTACTATCCTACTCCGAAAGATGCTGCTAAAAATATTGCCGGATATATTGCTTTTTGGAAAGGAGTTAAGGTAGAAGCTTAAAGCAGTTTTGAGTTAATCTATTCAGAACCCCAACTTCTTGAACAAGTCGGGGTTCTGGCTCCTATTTCACTCTTCTCAAGAACAGGCAAGATGCCTGTTCCACAAAAAGTAAATTTTCTTGTATCTCCAAAATTAATCTTTTTCCCAAACGGCGACTGCTTCCGCACCCAAACCACGGCGAACAACAATCGGTTCGCTTGCTGTCAAATCGAGAATGGTAGAAACTTGATATCCCGGATCAGAACCGTCATCGACAATGACATCTACTAACTTTGAAAAACAGTCAAAAAGTTCAGCTTTGCCAAAACTTTCTGCTTTTCCTGCTGGCACGGGTGCAGCACCTTCATCATCCGTGGTAATGTTAGCGGATGTTGAAATAATTGGATTTCCCAAGGCTTCCAACAGTGTAAAACAAAGCCGCTGGTCGGGAACGCGAATTCCAGTGGTTTTCCGTTTTGGGCTCATTACCAACCGTGGCACTAACTTGGTAGCTGGCAGCAGAAATGTATAAGGCCCCGGTATTAACCGCTTGATAATTCTGTATGCTTCATCGCTGACTGTAGCATAGTCGGTGATATTTGACAGAGAGGAACACAGGAACGTTAAAGGCTTATCATTGGAGAGTTGCTTGATCTGGCGGACTCGTTCTACCGCAGACTTAGAGTTGAGATCGCAGCCGATCGCGTAAACTGTATCTGTCGGATAAAGCATCACTGCCCCATCTTTCAGAGCTTTTTGAATTTTCTCGATCCGGTCTCTTTGGGGTGCAACTGGATGCACTTCGTAAATAGTTGCCATGTTAAGATATTGCAGGCTAAGTGGGCGATCGAAATATAGAGTGAAACAATCAATGCTGAAAATTAATTGTTAACAATGAATAAAATAGCTTATTTTGACTGTCCAACCGGCATTGCTGGCGATATGTGCATCGGAGCTCTCATCCACGCCGGCGTTCCTTTAGAATACCTAATCGAAAAACTCAATTTGCTCGGCATTTCGACAGAGTACCAGTTGCGGACGGAATTAGTCCACCGGAATACTCAACAAGCAACTAAATTTTATGTCGATTTAGCTGCGGATTTGTCGTTAAAACCGGAAAATCCTGCTACCGAACTCGATCCCTCAGAAACGGAATCCCCGACTTTCGACGCCCGCCGCCACCATCATCACGGGGAAGAACATTCTCACAGTCACGGGGAAGCAGATGCAGAAATTAGCCACAGTCATCACCGCAATTTGCCCGAAATTGAGCAAATCATCGTCTCTGCAAAATTGCCTCCGCGCGTGGAAGCCTGGAGTTTGGCCGTATTTGGCAAATTAGCAGAGGCAGAGGCTGCCGTACACGGTATCCCCGCAAGCGAGGTTCACTTTCACGAGGTGGGGGCGACGGATGCAATTATTGATATTGTCGGTACTTGTTTGGGTTTGGATTGGTTGGATATTCAGGAGTTTTACTTTTCGGCGATGCCGACTGGTGGCGGTACGGTGAAGGCGGCCCACGGCCGATTAGCGGTGCCGACGCCGGCGGTGATGCGGTTGTGGGAAACGCACCGAGTGCCGGTTTATAGCAATGGGATCGATCGCGAATTGTGCACTCCTACGGGAACTGCGATCGCCTGTACTCTCGCCTCTGCTTTCGGCCCGCCACCGTCGATGCAAATTCAGGCGATCGGTTTGGGTGCAGGTTCTCGAAACCTGGCAATTCCTAATATTTTGCGCCTCTGGATTGGGGAGAAGCAAGAGGGGGAGAGGGGGAGAGTGGGAGAGGGGGAGAGTGGGAGAGTGGGAGTGGGAGAGAGTGGAGGAAAGACGGGTAGTCATTCCCAATTCCCGATGCCCAATTCCCAATTCCCAATGCCCGATGCCCAATGCCCAATGCCCAATTCCATAGAAACTATTACGGTGTTGGAAACGCAAATTGATGATTTGAGCCCGCAGGCGATCGGCTATGTTTTTGAGGCTTTGTTTGGCGTCGGAGCTCTGGATGTTTTTACGGCCCCAATTGTGATGAAAAAGTCGCGGCTTGGGGTTTTGTTAACTGCGATTTGTCATCCAGAATTTGAGGATGCTTGCGAAGCTGTGATCTTTCGCGAGACTACTACTCTGGGAATTAGGATCTCGACTCAACAGAGGACTATTTTACACCGGGAAATTCAGACAGTTCAAACAGAATACGGCGAAGTCAAGATAAAAGTTGCGAAGTCGGGAGAAACGATTGTTAATGTACAGCCGGAATACGAAGATTGCGCGGAAATTGCCCGAATTAAAAATATTAGCTGGCGGGAAGTTCATCGCGTGGCGCTGCAAAGTTGGTACGATCGAAGTTAGTAAATCACAGGAACTTACATCTTGCAGCATTTTTAGGAACAGGCAAGATGCCTGTTCCACAAGAATTTAATTCAACCAATAAGAAATAACAAATAACTAAAGCCTAGGGTTTGGGAAAATTTGGTGTTGCAATTCCTCGAAAGCGGGCATTTTTGAGCGATCGTCTGTTGAAAACATCTTGCACCATTTTTATGAACAGGCAAGATGCCTGTTCCACAAGAATTTAATTCAACCAATAAGAAATAACAAATAACTCAAGCCTGCGGCTTGGTAAAATTTGTTGTTGCAATTCCTCGAAAGCGGGCATTTTTGAGCGATCGTCTTGTTCAACGATCGCCCTTATTTGCTCCATAAGCTCGATCGCCAGCGGTACGCCAAGCTGCAATTGTTCCAAAACCTCCCGCTGAGCAAAAACGGTTTCCGGTGTTCCTTCTAAAATCAGTTTTCCCCGATCCATTACAAACACCCCATCAGCCCAGCGGTAGATGAAATCGAGGTCGTAACTTGCTAAAAGGATTGTGGTTCCAGCGCTGTGAATTTGTTAGAGTAAACCGATCAGTTGTCGGGTGTAACGCGGGTCGAGATAGGCGGTAGGTTCATCTAACAGCAGCAGTTTGGGATCCAGAACCATGATATCGGCGATGGAAACTCGCTTTTTCTGGCCCAAACTAAGATTGTGAATTGGTTCGCGGGCGAGTTCGCTTAGATCGGATTGGTCGATCGCCTGCTGCACCTGTTGAGCAATTGCGGATTCTCTCAAGCCTAAATTGTACAACCCGTAGGAAATATCTTCTTCTACCGTCGAAGCTACTAATTGATGTTCGGGATTTTGAAAGACGAGTCCGATTTGTTGGCGCAGTTGCATCAAAGATTTGCGATCGGCCTTTTTTTGTAAGACTCTTATGTCAGCACTTTCTCAACAGCTTCGCGTACTTTAGCAACGCTTGTGCCATTGCTTGAGTTCATAATAGTCATATAATAATCATAATTAATGTTTGTAACAAACCCCCCTTTTTTCTAGCAATTTTCGTTAATGCTGAAGTATAGTAAAAGCTACCACTATTTATAGTAAAAAATATGGTAGAGCGAGTGTTAAAAGAACGTTATGCCATTCAGCAATGCCTGGGGAAAAATGGGGGACGACAAACTTTCCTGGCGCGCGACTTACAAACTCAGGAGTTAGTAGTCATCAAAATCCTTACTTTTAGTGCAGATTTCCAGTGGGACGATTTAAAACTATTTGAACGAGAAGCCACAACCTTACAGTCACTTTCCCATCCGGCAATTCCTCGTTACTTAGACCATTTTGAATTCCAGACACCAAAGACTAAAAGCCTTGCACTGGTACAAAGTTATATTGAAGCGAAATCTTTGGCAGAATGGGTTGAATCAGGACAAAAGTTTAAAGAAAAAGAAATAAAGCAAATCGCTAATAAATTGCTGGAAATTTTGATATATTTGCAACACCAAAACCCGCCAGTAATTCATCGAGATATTAAACCGAGTAATATTCTGTTAGCAGAGCGATCGCCCCTCAAACAAAAACACTCCGCCCTTAATAAAGGTGGTTGGTTAGGTGAAGTTCACTTAGTAGATTTTGGTTCTGTTCAAACCTTAGCAGCGAGAGAAGGTAGCACGGTTACTGTAGTCGGAACTTACGGATATATGCCGCCCGAACAATTTGGCGGGCGCGCGGTTCCGGCTTCCGATTTGTATGGTTTGGGTGCGACGTTAATTTACTTAGTAACGGGAGTCCATCCAGCCGATTTGCCGCAGGAAGATTTGCGTATTAATTTTGAGCCAAAAATCGCTATTAGTTCGGATTTTGTGGACTGGCTGCAGTGGATGACCGAACCAGATTTAAACAGCCGCTTAACCACGGCCGATCGGGCGTTACAAGCACTGGAAAAACCGAAACAGAGGGGGCGATCGATCCTGCGAAACCCTAGGGCGAGTAATAATGTAAAACTGAATAAAGACAGAAAGAGTTTGGAAATTGTGATTTCTACTTGTTCTCCTCTGTTTTTAGTTAGTGTCTATTTAGTAATTCCGTTAATTGCATCGTACCACGTGCTTTTAGTAAGTATATCCTGGATTGTTCTGGCGTTTACTAATGGTTCTTTTATAGGTGGATTATTCGCAGCATTCGGAGTTACTTACTTGGGCAGTTTTTGTTTATTTTTACTTTTTAAACCCATAAAATTAGTATTTCTTAGACGTATCGCCACTCGACTACTAATCGATGAGGAACAAATTTATTTTACTTCCAATTTCTGGGGATTTTTGCGTTACAATATGCTGCCACCAAGTCCGAGGCTAGCTATCTCTACATTACGATTCATAAGAGATGAATATACATACTCCAGCCGGGGGCGCAATATTCAAATTTGGGCCGGAACGCGGGAATATCAACTTATTACCAGCCATCTCATCGATGACGAGATTGATTGGATAGCAGGGGAACTCAGCGAATGGTTAAATTTGCCTATTAGTGAATAAAGTAGAGGTGGCAAATGAAATTAACAATAACTCTCCTCAAGAGGTTTGCAAAAAATGGCAAGTGAAGTTTTAAAAGAACGTTATGTAATCGAGCAACAGCTAAGTCAAACTGCGGGAAGGCGCACGTTTATGGCGCGCGACTTGCACACAGAAGAGTTAGTAGCGATTAAGTTACTGATTTTTGGAGAAGATGTTCGCTGGGATGACTTGAAACTCTTTGAAAGAGAAGCACAAACTTTACAACTGCTTTCTCATCCGGCAATTCCCCGCTATCTGGATTACTTTGAGGTGGATACACCAACGGGTAAAGGATTCGCCTTGGTACAAAGCTATATCCCAGCCAAATCCTTAGAAGAATGGTTAAAAAGCGGGCGAACTTTTAACAAAGCAGAAGTCAAGCAACTAGCTAAAGCATTACTAGAAATTTTGGACTACCTCCACGGGCAACAGCCGCCAGTTATTCACCGAGATATCAAGCCGAGTAATATTTTACTGGCAAATAGATCGGGCAATAGTGTCGGTGATGTTTATTTAGTTGATTTTGGTTCCATACAGACGTTAGCAGCTAGAAAAGGCGGTACGATTACTGTTGTCGGCACTTACGGATATATGCCGCCCGAACAATTTGGCGGGCGGAATGTTCCAGCTTCGGATATTTACAGTTTGGGTGCAACATTAATTTATTTAGTAACGGGCAGGCATCCCGCCGAGTTATCTCAAGGTAATTTGCAAATTCAATTTGAGTCATTAGTTAATCTCAACCGAGATTTAATCGATTGGCTGAAGTGGATGACACAACCGAGTTTGAACCGCCGCCTTGCATCTGCAAAAGAGGCGCTGGAAGCGCTGGAAAATCCCCGCCCGAAAACCGATATCTCGGCGGCGAGACGAAAACTGATCGGCAGCAGGATTAAACTGAAGAAAGATGGGGAGAAGCTAGAGATTTTGATTCCCCCAAAAAAGTTGGGTTTTTGGAGAGGCTACTGGATAGGGACAGGAATTTTGGTTGAGTTGGGGTTAGTTTTATTAATTTTTCTGTTCATAAAAATCATGCTTGAAACCGGGTATATAGTCTTTATGTTAGTGGGTGCGCTGTTTTTACTCATCTTTTCAATTGTTTTGCTATGCTCACTTTTTCCTACCTTTTCGCAACACATTCAAACTTATTTAAAAACCACTACAATAAAAGTCGATAGACAACACATATCCGTGACTAAGCGATACCCGTGGTGTAAATTTTATGTAGCTCCATTTGTGCATGAAGATATTAGTCCCAAAATTATGTATATCCGGAAATCCAGGGATTTTAGGTGGGAAGATAAATCTTATAAAACTATAAATGTTTCTGATTTAACTGCCCCGGAAATAGAAGTGCTCGCCAATAAAATAAGTACAATCTCGCACGGAAAACTTGTTTTTATAGTCGGAGAGAATCAACTCATAAACAGATAATAAGTAGAGAAAATCACTACCGCAAAATAGTCTATAACCCTTTCTTTGTGATTCTGGCGATCGAGCCGCATCCACTAATTTCCAAAAATCATCATGTTCTATTTTACCTATTGCCTATCGATCCACAGTAATAAGTAAGGTTCGTACTGCGAACTTGAGTCCGCAGCCGGAGAGAGGACTCACGTCCGCACTACAAAGGTTTTTATTAGAGTAAGCTGTTACGCATTTAAACCATTAACGCTCCCGGTAAGGTGCGTCAGCTAGAACACTGACTATACATGGGAAACGCTTATTTACGCTCCGCACCCTACTATCTGAGATGTTGCACCATTCTCAATAAATTTTTTATGAACAGGCAAGATGCCTGTTCCACAAGAAAATTCACTCTTTGTGGAACAGGCATCTTGCCTGTTCTTGAGAATGGTGCAAGATGTGAGATTTAAACAAACTGACCCGTTGGAGTCGATCGCACCCGACGAATTCCAATCACCGACGGCATCGGCGATCTGCGCCGATCGTTCTCAATATTACTCGGCCACAAACTGCCACGAGAAACACTACGAGTCTGATTGAAAACAGCACCGTTCAAATCCAACATTTCAATTTGCCGACTCAGTACAGTACCATCATCGATCGGGCAATCTTCCCCCGGATGCTGCACCGAAAGCAACAGCGTATCTCCCACAAAAGTCGGCCCCGTCATTTCGCACCGATTCGGGCCGTAAGCAAACGGAATTACTGTTCCTGCATTCGGCCCAGAAGTGGGAATATAAAACAGCCAATTGTTGCCGAAAACTCCAGTAAAATCTGACACATTTCCCGTCTTTTTATGGTCGATCGTCGTTGGCTTTCCACTCGCACCTACATCAAAACCGTTGTGCGTGCTCGTAGACATATCAGTCACGCCCCAAATATTGCCTTGAGTGTCAAAAGCCAAATTGTCTACACTAGCAAATCCCGCCCCAGCTACCGAACCAGCTTCTCCACCTTGAGCCAAACGCTGCCAGCGGAACGTCAAACCTGCACCATCGGGACTGTCTTCAATTATTTTGTACAGTCCTCCCGACTGCTGGGTGCTGTTGACGGCGCTACCGTATTTAGCAACAGTAAAAATGCGAGAATCTGGATAGCCGTCGCTTCCGGGTGCGGCGTCCGTATAAGCAATGAAAACTTCCTTAGTAGTAGGATTAACTTCCAAATCTTCCGGCCGCGCCGTCGGAGTGCCACCCATCAAATTAGCAGCTAAGAAAGCATCAACTAAAACTGCACCTTGGCTGCTGTAGAAATTAGCCAGAGTTTTATTTTGGTAGCCCGGAATTGCTGTTGCTTCATTGGTTGTATCTACTACAAAAGAACCACCGTCTTCGGTTTGACCCGCAATTCCGGCGCGTTTGGGCAAGCGAGTATTTGCATCTCTTTGAGCTTTGCCAAAACTTGCTAATTCCGCCTCGCCAACTTTAGAAGGACGCACCGGATTTGTCGGGGTATTTAATGTCAGTGGCAGCCATCTTCCAGTACCGTTGCGGTTATATTGGGCCACGTACAAAACCCCATCTTCAAACAATCGGCTGTTGTTTTTATCTGCGGGATTCGTGACAGTACCGTTGCTGACAAATTTCCAGGTGTGTCCGCCGCGTCGATCGTCCCCCATGTACACTACTAATCTGCGGCCTGCTTCAGCGCGAATCGCGACGTTTTCGTGGCGGAAACGGCCCAACCATGTGTGCTTCCGGGGGCGGAAACTCGGATCTTGGGGATCGACTTCTACCATCCAGCCGTATTTTTCGCCGACTAAGCCGAATTCCTCACCCGTAGTGCCCTTGGCGTAGCCCGTTTGGCCGCCGTTGGGTTTGATGTTTTCCTGAACCCCGACGAAGAATAGTTCGCTACCTTGGAAGTTTTCTTCAGCAGAGAGGATTGTGCCCCACGGGGTTGTGCCGCCGGAACAGTTGTAGGCTGTACCGATGATGCGGTTTCCGAGTCCGTCGCTGTTGACTTGCGCGAAGACTTGGGTAGCAGCAGGGCCCGTACCTGTAAGATAGTTGTCGTCGCCTTGTCTGGTTCCCCAGGAGGTGACATCTTTGTATTTGTCGGTACGCTGGCTGTTGATGCCGAGCCCTGAAAGTCCGTGAATGCGTCGGTTGAGGGAGTCGCCGGCGATCGCCTGAAATCTGCCGTTAGACTGTTTGGTAATGCGGACGATCGAACCACCGAGATTGTAGAGGAATTCGCCGAGGGTATCCCGATTCTTTACGGATAAGTCTATACCGAGGACGGCGCGATCGGTTGTTGGAAATGGTGCCAGATCAGACGGCGCTTCCGGCGCCACTTTCGACATCGGGAAACCTACATACTCGTGGTTAACCCAGAGATAACCGTCGTCATTGCTGCCGCGAAGGCCTACAAAGCCTGTGTAGTCGTTGTTGTAGCCGAAATAGTCTGCCGGATTGGGAAAAACTCGATCGCCCCAGCGGACAATCACATAGCGTTCGTATTCCGGCGGCACAACCACATCGTCAACAACGCTGTAACTCGTTAATCTAGTATCCTGCGAGGCAGCCATCACGATTCCCTGTCCCCCCGGCGCCATCGCCATGAAGCTGGGCAGTTCTCGATAAATTGGCAGCGGGTGGGGAAGTCTTAACGGAGTGAAAGATGTCGGAACAACAGCTTCAGCAGCGCTGGAATTGATGCTGAACAGTTTTTGAGTTAGCCCAGGAGCAAGCACAGTGGTAGCCGCACTGCTGCCGAAGAAAATTAGCAGTTGTCGGCGAGTTATTTTAGACATAAATTCCTTTTCAAACCAACATCCCTAATCTGATGATTCCGTATGAAACTCTATCACTTTTCAATTAAGGGAAGTTTACCTGAAGGTTAATTAAAATTGGGAGATATTTAGGTTAACTACAAGTTAAAAGTTGGTAATTATAGCAATCCTCGCATCATTTGTAAATTTATTACTCCCTCCCCTTGATAAGGGGAGGGTTGGGGTGGGGTAAAATTTTTATGAGTCATTTAGGATTGCTATAGTATGAGAGAGATAAGCTGCTACGCATTTAAATTGAATCCAGAGACGGGCAGGATGCCCGTTCCACAATAATTGTAGAAAAATTGACTTTCAAATTAGATGAACAACAGCTTATTTAGGAAAAAATAGCTATCCGTGTATCCGTGATTTCCGTGTCGTGCTGTTGGTTATTTGTTATTTGTTATTTGTTACCAATGCCCGATGCCCAATGCCCAATGCCCAATGCCCGATGCCCAATGCCCCATGCCCAATGCCCCATTACCACGATTTTAATCATCTCGAAAACCCGGATCATTTTCTCGGAATGTCGATCGACTAGGCGCAGGTACATTCATCACTTGCGAAGACCCAGAATTTGCGGGCGAAATATTGCCGTCTCTGAATCCCAGCAGCAATTGAGCATCGGCAAAATATCTAGTCCACTGTTCGATTCTCGCATCTTGTTGCCAGTCGTGGCGGGATACTCTCGATCGCAAAACAGGCACTCTTTGTCGGCTGCGATCGGCTGTAATGATGATTGTAACTTCTGTTAATGCCGGATTTTCTTGAAACTCGCGGGCGATCGACTCTTTCGCTAAATCTTCCGCCTGCTGCACTAAACTCGCAAAAGATTGACTGCCGTCCGAATCTAGGGTAACGTAGCGCTCTTTGGTTTCAGCCAAACCTATTGATATACTTGCTGTTAAGCTGATAATTGCTAGAATGACGGCCGACAATAAGCGTAGGTACAAATTCATTATCTTGGAAACAAAATACTAACACTTGTCAATGATAGTTAATAAAATTTAACATACTGTTAAGCTTAAATTAAAATAATATTTTGTGTTATCAGAATGCGCCAAAAATGCAGGCTTTAGGGGGAAAGTTTCGTAAAAATACAACTTGTATGGGCGGGTTAAACCCGAAATCTGTTTAGGAATCAAAGAATATTGATAAACCCGCGCCGCCTTAATCTTCTCTCTTCCTGACATCCGTTACATCCGTTACATCCGTTACACAATCCGTTGCCGAACCTTCCTTCCTTATGAAATCAACAAAATGTGCGATCGCCCTTGGTAGCAACTTAGGCGACTCCCTAGCCACACTCTCTAGCGCGATCGTAACCCTCAACAACACCCCAGGAATAGCAGTAAAATCTCACTCAAGCTGGTATCAAACCGCCCCCGTCGGGCCGCCGCAACCCGATTACATCAACGCCTGTGCCATCCTAGAAGTTGCACTAGAACCCGAACAATTGCTAGCAGCTTTATTAGAAATTGAAATAAAATTTAATCGAATTCGCCGAGAAAAATGGGGGCCAAGAACCCTAGACCTAGATTTGCTGCTGTACGACAATTTAATCCTAGAAACTCCGACACTGACTCTACCTCATCCCCGGATGACCGAAAGAGCTTTTGTATTAGTACCTTTAGCAGAAATTGCTCCGGATTGGGTGCATCCGGTGACGAAAAGTGCGATCGTCCAACTCCTGCAAACTGCAGACTCTTCCGGAGTGCAAAAATTACAACTGTAAAAATTGAGTACAATTCACGGGGATCGTACCAGTTTCCCAAAAATTGCAACCCTAGGTAAGCTGCCAACTGTGATAGTCATCAGTGATTCCCAATCTAAAATCTAAAATCTAAAATCTAAAATCGTATTAGATCGCCTATGATGTCTTAAATCGGTGCACGCTAACATTATTCGCTTGTCGCTTATGTCGATCGGTCAAGAACTACCCCAACTCCTCAAACAACGCCTATTTTACCAAGGGCGCAAATTCAACTTTGACGTAGCCACCCTCCGTCTTCCCAACGGTTCCGAAGGCGAGTGGGAATGTATTCGCCACCCAGGCGGAGCACTTGCAGTTCCCGTTACACCCGAAGGTAAACTCGTCTTGGTACGCCAATATCGCTTTGCCACAAAAGGGCGAATTTTAGAATTTCCCGCTGGTACGGTAGAAATAAATGAAAATCCCGCCGAAACTATCAAACGCGAAATCGAAGAAGAAACCGGATATCGCGCCGGAAAATGGCATGAATTAGGGCAATTTTTTCTCGCCCCCGGTTATTCCGACGAAATCATTTATGCTTTCTTAGCCCAAGATTTGGAAAAACTGGAAAAGCCGCCAGCACAAGACGATGACGAAGACATGGAGACAGTTTTATTCACCCCGGAAGAATTAGAAAAAGCTATCTTAGCTGGGGAACCCATTGATGCAAAATCAATTTCTAGCTTTTTCTTAGCCCGTCCATTTTTGACTTAAATAGGACTGACATAAAAACCCGGTTTCTTATAAAAATCGTGCGTCAAACCGATAAAAGTTAACTTAGAAACCGGGTTTTTGAACCCGCTTGTGTCCAGGACTGTAAAATCTAAAATCTAAAATCTAAAATCTAAAATCGAATGTCCGATATATCCAATCTAATTTTATTTTGGCACCGGCGCGACTTGCGTATTTCTGACAACATCGGGCTGGCAGCAGCGCGCCAGCAAAGCCCGAAAGTAGTCGGAATTTTTTGTCTCGATCGCAATATCCTAAATCGGGATGACGTAGCGCCAGCCAGAGTCACATACATGATCGGCTGCTTGCAAAAACTCTCCTCGCGTTACAGGGAAGCAGGCAGCCAATTGCTGATAATTCAAGATGACCCTATCCTAGGAATACCGAAATTAGCAACAGCTATAAATGCTCAAGCAGTATTTTGGAACTGGGATGTAGAGCCCTACGCAAAACAGCGCGATCGATCCGTATCAAACGCCCTCCAAGAAGCAGGAATTCAAGTTCAAAATTTCTGGGATCAACTCCTGCACGCCCCAGATGAAATTCGCAGCGGTACAGGGACTCCCTACACAGTTTATACACCATTTTGGAAAAAATGGAACAGTAAACCCAAAGCCCAACCAGTAGAGACACTGCCGATAACTTATCTGGAATTAATGACCGGCTTAACCACCGAAGAACAAGCAATCGCCAACCAAGCAGGTGCAATGGAAACAGTGCCAACAGCCTTGAGTTTGGGATTTATTTGGGAAAACCCATTAGTAATAGAACCCGGAGAAGATGCAGCGCAACAAAAATTAGAAGAATTTTGCGATCGGGCAATTTACCAATATCAAGAACAGCGCAATTTCCCCGCCATTAACGGCACATCCCAACTCAGCGCAGCCCTCAAATTTGGTGCAATTGGCATCCGCACTGTTTGGCAAGCTACCCAGATAGTAATGGAAACTTGCCGCAGCGAAGAAGCGTCTACAAGCATCCGTACTTGGCAACAGGAAATAGCGTGGCGGGAATTTTACCAACACGCCATGTATAATTTCCCAGAATTAGCAGACGGCCCCTATCGTCAAGCATTCAAAGACTTTCCTTGGGAGAACGATGAAAAGCTCTTTCAAGCTTGGTGTAAAGGCAAAACAGGCTATCCTATTATCGATGCAGCAATGCGGCAGTTAAATCAGACAGGTTGGATGCACAATCGCTGCCGCATGATAGTCGCCAGTTTCCTTACCAAAGATTTAATTATTAACTGGCAGTGGGGTGAAAAATACTTCATGCAAAAATTGATAGATGCCGACCTTTCTGCTAATAACGGCGGCTGGCAGTGGAGTGCATCAAGCGGCATGGACCCGAAACCTTTGCGAATATTTAATCCGGCGAGTCAAGCTCAGAAATTCGACCCGGAGGGGGAATATATTCGGCACTGGGTTCCCGAATTGCGCCGCGTTGATACTAAAGTTTTGCTAACAGGAAATCTTTCACCTTTAGAACGCCGACTTCTTCATTATCCCTCTCCGATCGTAGATCACAACGAGCAGCAGCGCAAGTTTAAGGAACTGTACACGCAGCAAAAAAACGCAGATTAGACAGCTCAATTTTTGGCGATAGTTACCAGTCAATTAAGTGCAGGGGGCGCTGTACACCCTCAACTTAAAAGATTGTATCAGTTATAATAAACTTAAATAAATCGGAGGTTGAAATGGTAACGCTGCAATTAAGGCAAATCAGTGTACCCCCAGGACATAGAGTGCTGTTCCATGATGTCAACTGGCAGGAATTTGAAGCAATTTTAGAAGAGTTGGGAGAACACCGTGGCTCTAGAATAGCTTACAGTCAAGGAACTTTGGAGATTAGGATGCCACTACCCGAACATGAGAAAGCTAAAATCATTATTGGCTATTTAGTGAAAATTCTGTTTGAGGAACTAGAAATCGACTTTGAACCCTTTGGTTCGACGACTTTCAAGCGAAAAAGTATGTTACAAGGAATTGAGCCTGATGAATGTTTTTACATTCCCAATTATGCTCTAATGATTGGCAAAAAGCGGATCGACTTAACTGTCGATCCGCAGCCAGACTTAGCAATTGAAGTCGATCTAACTTCCAAAACTCAACTCGATGCTTACGAAGCTTTGGGAGTACCTGAAATCTGGCGCTATGAAAATAACAAGCTTCTGATTAATGTGCTTCAAAATGGGAAATATGTTGAATCGGAAATTAGTCCGACTTTTCCCAATCTGCCAATTATTGAAGCTATTTCTCAATATTGCGAACAAAGCCAAACAGTGGGTACGAGTCAAACTCTCAGATTGTTTCGGAAGTGGGTTAGAGAACAAATCAGGCTTTGATCACTGAAGTCCTCACTACAAAGCTGACTGTTTCCCAATGCCCAATTACCGATACAGACAAGTTATCATAAACTTAAATAAATCGGAGGTTGAAATGGTAACGCTGCAATTAAGACAAATCATTGTACCACCTGGACATAGAGTGCTGTTAGATGATGTCAACTGGCAGGAATTTGAAGCAATTTTAGAAGAGTTGGGAGAACACCGTGGCGCTAGAATAGCTTACAGTCAAGGAACTTTGGAGATTAGGATGCCACTACCAGAACATGAATTCAATAAGGAAATCATTGGCGATATGGTAAAAATATTACTCGAAGAACTTGAAATTGATCGAGAATGTTTTGGTTCGACGACTTTTAAGCGAAAAAGTATGTTACAAGGAATTGAACCTGACAACTGCTTTTACATTCAGAATTATGCTCTAATGATTGGTAAAAAGCGGATAGACTTAACTGTCGATCCGCCGCCTGACTTAGCAATTGAAGTCGATATAACTTCCAAGACTCAACTGGACGCTTACGAAGCTTTGGGAGTACCTGAAATCTGGCGCTATGAAAATAAGAAGCTTCAGATTAATGTGCTTCAAGATGGGAAATATGTTGAAGCAGAAATTAGTCCGACTTTTCCCAATCTACCAATTATTGAAGCTATTTCTCAATATTGCGAACAAAGCCAAACAGTGGGTACGAGTCAAACTCTCAGATTGTTTCGCAAGTGGGTTAAAGACCAAATACAAAATTGATATGAAATCCCTAGTCCACGCACTGGCTGTCAGAAATCCGGCTTATTTACGATCGCCAAAAAGCCATTTTATCACAGCAAGCGTCCTAATTCCGTTGTATTTTTAATTTCGCTTTTGGGAAATAGAGAGAGAGTAAGGGTGTTGACCTTGCGCTCGATCGCCCACAAAAATAACATAAGTCCCCTTGTCCCCATAACCGGAAAATTCTACATTCCCCGCAGCAGCATTCGCCGGCAGCACGCAGAAACGCCCCCTCGGCCCCTGAATCATCAAACTCGGAGCTCCAGCGGTTTGTACTGCAATCCGCCAGTAAGGCAAATCCTGCGTTACTTCGATGACGTGGTTCGGCCCTTGGGACACAAAACCGCAGTCGCCGCTATTGTTCGGGCCGCCGGAAACTCCCGAAACTCCCAGCGGTTCGGGAAATCCCGGAGCAATTTGTAGCGGTTGGCTCCGAAGGGCACCGGCATCCGCTAAAATCATTGCCAAGGCTAGGGTCACGATCGGGCTAAACCACAGTTTGCCGCGATCGCCCGGATAATGGATCTTCATGTTTCCTCACACAATGGCATTTGGTTCTAGTTCTTTGACGGTAGAGGATAATGGCGGTTCCAAACACCTTAATCTAAACTAACTTCCGAATTTTTTTATGAATCCTCAAAATAACTTCAATTGGCAGCAAGCGTTGGGAGAACTAAAAGCTAAAGTAGAACGATCGCCACTCATCACACAAAATTCAGACAGGTATCAAGCCGTCGGAACCTTATACAATCAATTACTCGACAAGTTTCAAAGACTCCCCAAACCGGGGCAGGTGGCAGCCTTTGCCGTCGGAGCGATAATTGTCCTGACAGTCTTCAATAGCATCGTAAAGCTAATTTCCGCCCTGATGACTCTTGCCGTTCTCGGAGTGCTAATCTACATAGCGTTTGACACTCACCGACCGTCCTAAAGGCGAGGTGATTCTTGGCTCCACGACTGACCTTACTACTCACTATCCTTACGGCAATACTTAAACCTTTCAACCGTGGAATACCACCAATTGACGAGCTTAACTTAGTTAATCCCAGAGGGTCTATCTCCCCAAGCGTACTAGGATATGAACCTAGAGTTCAGGCGTGCCCCGCCTTACTTCAGTAGTCAACAAAGTATTTGGTTCTCTGGTATTGGGATATTATTTTTTTTATCCCTAGCTGTTTTAAGAGTTTTCGCCGCTCTTTGCCCCTAAATTTAGGCCTGAAAGTGTGTCTCAACTGTTTCACGATGGCAATGGAGTTTCACCCTGACAACTTAATTATAACCTGGTTTGGGGTTGCTTTGCCAAGCGTAAATTCACGCTCATCCAATAGAAAGCCGTCAAGCCAAGGACGGGGTTTTAAACCCAAATTTCTGATAAATTGGCAATATCTCCTGATTCCTCCAACTAACGACTAACAATAGGAAATTATAAATATGGCTAACCCCACCGCGCCCAGCGGCATCAATCAACCCGATCCGTCTTGGCAAACACAATCCAAGCAAATGCCACTGCTGGTTCGCAGGTGCGGCGCTTGGGCTGTGGAAATTTCGTTAATTGCGGCCAGCGCCCTCGTTCCCTTCAGTATCGGGGCATTGGTCAACAATGAATCTCAAACCGTGCCGCTTAATTCCTCAGTAGCAGCAGCATCCGAAACCGTCGCCCGTACTTTGGGCATACCCGTGCGCGATCGCAATCCAAGAGTCGCACCCCTAACTAATCTATTCTGGTCAGGGGCACTGCTGGCACCGGCAGTTTTAGCGGGGTGGCAACTGTTTTTGCTCGCCAGAACCGGTCAAACTCTCCCCAAACGCTGGTTCGGCGTCAAAGTTGTCACAGGGTCGGGCACTCCTCCGGGTTTTGGGCAAGTGCTAATTCGCGAAAGTTTGGGGCGCTGGGGAGTGCCTCTGGGCGTCGCTTACGGCATTTGGCGCTTGAGCGGTGCGTTTCCTGATTTGCTGATTTTAGGGGGGCTCAGCGGCTTGGCAGTCCTCGCAGACGGCGCGGTTGCATGGCGCTACAAACGGCAAGCGGGACACGATCGCCTCGCCAATACTTTGGTCGTCAATGCTCGATCGAATCAACTGTCTGAAAATCCTGTCAAGAGCCCAGATTGGACTGAGGAAGACGCGCAGATTGCGGCTTTAGTTGTGACTCCACAAAGCGGGCTGAAAGCAAATGCCAGTTTGTGGAATTGGATGCGCCAACACCCAGGCACAACTTTAGTGATAGTTACTATCGGCAGCGCGGGATTGATTTTAACTTTGTTTGTCGGCACTCTCATCTACACTCAAAGTCAAGCAAATTTGCGGGATTCCCGGCAGCGGGACGACGCATTATATCTGGCTTTAGTTAGCAAATTGTCTCCCACATCGGCTAGCGGCGCATCCGGCAGGCGATCGGCTATTTTGGCTTTGGGGGCCGTGGAAGACTCCCGCGCCGTACCCCTGCTAGCGGATTTGCTAGCTCAAGAAGACAACCGCGCCATGTTGGACGCGATCCAGCAAGCTTTAGTCAGTAGCGGGCCGAAAGCTTTGCCTGAGTTGCAGCGGTTGAATCAAGCCCTCAGCAACGACCTCGATTCCCTGCGGTTTGGCGGCAAGGCCCCGGAACGCGAGTTAGCGGCCGCCCGCCAGCGAACAGTACAAAGGGCGATCGGCAAAATTCTCACAGTGTATAGCAGCCAACTCAACGGTGTCGATCTCAGCCGCACGGATTTAGCTCAAAGTCCTGCAGGCCCGTCTCAGTTTACTTTAGTATTAAACAAAGCTGACTTGTCTGGAATTAAGCTGAAAAATGCCAATTTAACCAATGCCAGCTTGCAGGGAACTCGCTTTTACGGCACCGGCGAAGACAGGCGTCCGGGTACATTTGACGATTGGATTTCTGACTTGAGCGGCGCTAATTTGGAAGGAGTAAATTTGGTCGGGGCGTCTTTGAACAGTGCTGTAATGAACCGCACTACTTTTGTGCGCGCTGTCATGAACAAAGCTAATTTGTCAAACGGCAATTTGAATGCAGCTAATTTCAGCAGTGCTATTTTAATTGGAGCAAATTTACAGGAAGCACTGTTAAAAAATGCCAGTTTTACCGGGGCAGATATAGGGAGTGCGAATTTGTCGGGAGCAGATTTGTCAGGTGCACGTTTGGGTAAAGTGAAGGCTCAAGGCGCTCAGTTGTCCTTGACAAATTTGTCGAAATCGGAATGGCAAGGTGCTGATTTGTCCGGTGCTGATTTGAGCGGCGCAAACTTACAAAATGCTGATTTGAGTTCCACTAAACTCGCCAACGTGAATTTAAAAGATGCTCGGTTGCAAGATGCGAATTTTCGGAATGCGGAGGTGAGTTCGGTTGATTTTAGGGGCGCGAATTTAGCGGGAGCGAATTTTAAAGGCGCTGTGTTTCTAGGGAAGGCAGCTTCGGATCAATTTATTCAAAGTCCGACTGGTAGTAAATCCGGTCGATTCCTAGGAGTTGATTTTGGTGAGGCTAAGAATTTAGATAAAACTCAAATTGCTTACATTTGTTTGCAGGGGGGGATTCATCCGAAGTGCCCGCAGAAGAAGTAAGGAGGGAGCATCTCAATGAAAGCAGCCCTCCGCTAGAAATTGGAGTTAGGAGTCAGGAGTCAGGAGTCAGGAGAAAAGAGGAAGAAGGAAGGAGGCAGAAGAAGTGTTTTTACAAATATGAGATGCTCCCAGTAAGGATTGGTTGTTAGCGAGTAGGCTAATACAGTTGATCAAAGAACAGGTAAGGTAATTATGAGCGTTAAGCGAATCATTTATCTCATCTTAGCAATTCTGGGGCTGGTGCTGCCTTGGTACTATAACTTGCAGTTTTTTAGCAATGCTGGCTTGCTCGACTTTGTAAACGAGAGTTCGGCTAATCTTGCTGCGAAATCGGTAAGTTTAGATTTGTTTATCGCAACTGTAGCAGGAAGCACTTGGATGTACGCTGAGTCAAAACGATTGGATTTGACGCACCTCAGCCTGAAGGCGCGAGGATTCTTGAGAAATTTCTAACTCAATATCCCTGTTACCAGGGTTCCCAAACTCATCGCGTTTGCTCGTGGAGCGCGATGATATCTTTTGGGCGTTAGGTGCAAGCACCAGGTTTCGCGGAGTCCCCACGTACCAATTTCAAAGCTCTATCTCTAATAGTTTTGGCTGCACCGACATCGGCGTGTTCGTGATACCCACATTTAACGCAGATGAACTTTTCGCCATCTCTGTTTGATTTGTCAATGTTGCCACAATTCCGGCATTCTTGGCTAGAGTGTTTGGGATTAATTTTAATTACGATTTTTCCTTGCTTTACAGCCAGATACTCAATCTTTAAAATTAATTCACCCCAACCTGCGTCAGAAATGGAACGGTTTAAACCCTTCTTCCTTGCTTGACCATTTTTCAGGAATCTACCTGTTCCCTCATCAAGTTTTACTCGACAGCGACGCACCATTCCCGATATATTTAAATCCTCCAAGGCTATGCCGTCAATCTTGCGAGACACGATTTTATTGGCGACTTTCCAGTGATAAGCTTGGCGTCTATTGCTAATTCTTTGGTGAAAAGCCCCTACTTTCTGAGCTGCTTTTTTGCGGTTCTTGCTACCTTTAACTTTTCGATTGACTCGTCTGTGCCTAATTTTCAGGGTACGTTTAGCTTTCTTCGTAATTGAGAACTTGGGATTTTCGATTTGAGAGCCATCTGAAAGATGGACTAATTTAGTGATTCCCATGTCGCACCCAACTATTTTGACGACATCCTTGAGAGGTTTTGCAGTGTAATCGGGAACAGATTTGTCCTCGATTCGGATGGATACGTACCAACCATTTTGCCGTTTTCTCACGGTACAGGCTTTAATGGTAAAACCGATGGGAATTGGACGTGAGTTGTAAAAGCGCATCCAGCCTAACTTAGGCAAGTAAATTTTATTGCCTTGTATTTTTACACCCATTGCAAAAGTGAAAGACGTAAAATTGCTGCGGTTCTTGAACTTGGGAAAACCTCGACCTTCAAAAAAGTTCTTGTAAGAAGTGTCTAACCGTTTGACGTTTTGCTGTAGAACCGTTGAATCTATTCCGGCAAACCAAGGTCTAGCTGCTTTCAACTCTGGCAATTGGGTAATCTGAATGTCGCCTGGGTTGCGTCGAGGGTTTTTGAGTTTGCCATCTTTATCTGTTTTTCCGATCTTCCACGGCGATCCAGTTGCACCGTTTTTACTAACGCAACTGGTTAAGGGGCAGGCTTCACTTTTAGTTCTAATTTCGCAATAGTTTCCTTGTATGAATTGTTGGTTGTATTGAGTGATTCTGTCATTCAGACACCAGTTGTAGTGACTCCGCAACATATCTACCCAATTGGACATTTTTAAGTCTTGCGTTTGATTGGGGCGCAACTTGTACACGTAATTAGTTAACAAGTTTTACTCTCCTTTTTGAGCTATTATTAATGTACAATCAAATTACTTGTTAGGCTGCATTGGTCACAAATCTTTATTGAAGTGAGTGAAAATTTTGTTTATGCTTTTGTTTGCAAAAGCCGTCCTAGAAGGACGAGGTTTTAAACCCATTTTGTTTGATAAGTTTTGTAGACCTACATACTTCTGGGTGTGCTTGTTTCGTTTTCATGTGCTTTCCCGCTTTTCTGGTTTGTGCGGGAAACCAAGCTGGAAAAATCCAGTGAAGTCTCAAGTTAAAAAGTTGCTTAACAGGTTAGTGCGGCGCAGCACAATAATTCGGTGCAGGCGATCGAGGTATTATATAATTTCCGGTAAAATCACCGTTATAGATTTGTAGTGACGACGGAAGTGTTCAGAATTTTATGAGGATTAAAGTCCTCACTACCAACCAACTTAATAGTTGTCGATCGATCAATACTTCGGACAGTTTTGGAACAGGGACGCTCCCCGAACAGAGACAAAAAATCCCTGGAATTTTAACCGAAACTCCCAAAAAAAGGCACTTTTTAGATTAAGCTCAAAAAATAGACGAACTTAAAAAAATGCCTGATGAATATTCTAGAATCAATTTTACAACAAATGTCAGGGATTAGTCAATCCCAAAAAAAGTTTATGGTGACCTTGTTTTCCACCATATTGCTTGTTTATGGCAAGGTAAACTTTACCAATCTGAGCCGTTACAGTTCGTTGAGTGAAAAAACTTATCGTCGGCATTTTTTGAAAAACTTTGATTTCGCAGAATTTAATCAATACTTTATCAATAAAGCCTTGGATTCTGAGCAAACTATTATTGCTGTAATCGATTGTTCATTTATTGACTCATAGTGGCAAAAAAACTGAAGGGAAAGCTAGCTTTTATAATGGTGTAGCTGGCAGACCAGAAGAGGGATTAGAAATTTCTGTAATTTCTGTGGTCGAAGTCGAAACTCATTTGTCTTATAGAACCCATTTGACATCTTTTACGGTCTTGTGGTAGCGTGACCGTAAAAGCATTATCCAGTAGCAGCCATGCCTTATTATAGCAGTCTAACGGATTCAGAATGGGAAACAATTGAACCCATACTACATGAGGTATTGCCCAAAAAGAACCGAACTAGACCATGTAACTGGACAAAAAGAGAAATCTTAGATGGAATTTTCTCTCAACTAAAAAATGGCTGCAATTGGCAAGACTTACCCAAAGACTTGCCACCCTATTCCACTGTATATTGGCATTACAAGCAGTG